>JBMCFH010000001.1:0-74547 GCA_048620455.1 Chloroflexota bacterium
GGCCGATACTGATCCAGACCATGCTCAACCCCTGGGAGTGATAAGCGCTCCGTAACTGCTGTTGAGCGAGGGGTAGGCGGGTGGTCAGCCGTGATCTTGCCCATCGAAGCGGGGCAGGTGTACGGTAAAGGTGCTGCCGGTTCCGGACTCGCTTTGCAGCTCCAGGCGCCCATCGTGGGCCAGGACCAGGTCGCGGGCGATGGTCAGGCCCAGGCCCAGACCCTGGGGAAAGCGCTCATTCGTCTTGCCGCGATAGAAGGGCTCGAAAATGCGTTCCTGTTCCTCGCGGGGAATGCCCGGCCCACTCTCGGCAATCTGAATCCACGTCTCGTCGCCGTCCGCGCCGGCGCGGACGTGGACACGGTCGCCGCTACGAGTATGACGGATGGCGTTGCTCAGAAGGTTGCCCACAGCCTGCGCCATGCGCTCCGCATCCATCTCCACGAGAGGTAAATCGGGCGGCACCTCAGCCTGCCACCGCAGGCCTTTTTCCAGCGCCGCCTGGCGCCACGGGGGCAGCAGAGCCTGCAACCACTCGCCCAGCGCCGTTGGCTCGCGCTCCAAAGACATGACGTCCAGCACCTGACCGTGAAGCTGGGACAGGTCGTCCAACAGGGGCTGCAACGTGCGCAGCTCCAGGTCCATGCCGGACAGCAACTCGCGGCTCAGTTCCGGATCTTCGTTGGCGCCGCTGCGCAGCGCGTGCACGGCCGAGCGCAGAGCGCCCAACGGGCGACCCAGCTCGTGTACCAGGTTGCTCAAGAGCCGCCGCCGCGTCTCCTCCAGAAAGTGCAGACGCGCAGCAAGGCCGTTCACCGCGCGCACCAGGTGGCGAATCTCGGCCGGCCCTTCCTCTGGAATGGGTTCCACTCCTTTGCCGCCGGCGATTTCGTCCACTGCTGCCGTTAACGTGGCCAATGGTTTACCGAGGCGCAGGGCCAGGATCAGGCCCACAGCGGCGCCTGCCACGAGCTCCAGGGCCAGAATGACCAGCACGAGTTGGCGCAGGCGCCAGAAACGTTGGGAGACGTTGGCCAGCTGGTTCGTGGCGCGCACAATGCCCAGGACCTCGTCATCCGGGCCTCGGACGGGAATGAGCACGTCGGCCACGCCGGATTGGATGCGCACAGTGCGCTTGCCGGCGACGACGGCGCTGATTTCAGGAATCTCCAGTCGCTGGCCCACACGGTTCTGTTGGCGAGGATCGTTGGAGGCCAGCACGTGACCGCTGGGTTGCAGGAGCATGTAGTGCGTCTGGACGTTGCTGGTCACAGCCGTGATAAAGACCTGCGCTTCGTCGGCGTCCTGCCACAATGCCGGTTGTTGTCCGCTGGCCTCGGCTACTAACTCCGCCTGATCGGCCAGCGCCTCGGAGAGGTCGGTCAGCAGTACCTGGGTTTCGATGAAGTAAATGAGGGCGAAGGCAGCCAGCGGCGTGACCACCAACAAGGGCAGCAGGTGGCTGAGTATCAGTTGGCTACGTAAAGAACGCGCTTTACGATTCATCCTGCGGAATTAACTTATAACCCACCCCACGTATTGTGACGATGCGTTCGGGGTTCTGTGGATCATCTTCGATCTTTTCCCGCAACCAGCGGATGTGCACGTACACGTTTTGTGGCTCGCCGCTGAATTCCGCGCCCCACACGCGGTTGAGCAATTCATCCGTGGACAGCACGCGCCCGGCCTCCGCAACCAGCACATGCAGCAGATCGAACTCTCGCGCCGGCAGCTCTACCGGCTCGCCGGCGACGGTGACGGTATGCGCGGCGGGATCGACGGTGATGTCGCCGGCAGTCACGGGCGCGAGTTGGGGGAGCGCGTCCTGGCGTCGAGTCCGGCGTAACACGGCCTTGATGCGCGCGATGAGCACGTCCGGATCGAATGGTTTCGTCACGTAATCGTCGGCGCCCAGTTCCAGGCCCAATACCTCGTCCAGCTCGCGACGCCGCGCCGTGAGGAAGATGATGGGCACGGCCATTTCGCGGCGAAAGTGTCGCAGTGCCTCCAGCCCGTCCATGCCCGGCAAATTAATGTCGAGCAGCACCAGGTCTGGCGCCGCCGTGCGCGCCGCCGCCAGCGCATCCTCCGCGCTCGACGCGGTCATCACCCTGTAATCCGCCTTCTCCAGATTGAAACTCAGGCTGCGGCGCATGAGCGCATCGTCGTCTACGAGCAGGATGTTTTTGGTCATTTGAGCAGATTTTAGCCAGAGTGGGAGCGGCTTGCAACGGGTGTGGAGCACAGTTGAAGGCGCCCTGCTTGAGCCCTTGCTTTTGTATTCTGTTGCAAAGTCAAGCCTGCCTGTTATGTGACCTTTCTGATTACCCTGATTGCCGTGCAAATGTGACGCCGTTTGTACCCCGCTCTATGCCAGCGATACATTGAGAATTCTGGCGATATGGGACATCTTAAAGAGGCAGGGAAATCTTTCACACGTGGAGCTTACACATAGGAGGCTCAATGACTGAACGAATTGATTACGGAGACGAGGGCGGCGTCCTCACTTACGTCAAGGAAGGAATGGCCGTCTATGACGCCGAGGACGAGCAGATTGGCGAAGTGGAAATGGTGTATTTTGGTTCGCAGGGCGTGGAAGGTGACGAGGTCAGCCCGCCGAACGTAGCCACGGCCGATATGCGTGGGGCAGCTCGCGCTGACACGTGGCTGCACCGCCTGGCCAACCTCCTGGAACTGGAACCGGACACCGATATTCCGGAGTCGCTTGCCGAGCGATTGCTGCGCCGTGGCTTCATCCGCATTGATAGTGACCGCCTGTTAGGCGCCGATCGTTTCGTGATGCCCGACCAGATTGAATCGGTCAGCGAAGAAGGGGTGTATCTCACCGTCAACGAAGACGATCTGATTAAGAACAACCTGTAGGCGCCGCCCGCCTGTTGCAGACCGTGATTATACCGCAATTTGTGTCCGTTTTCTGTGCCCGGGCACATTACGCGGCTGCGTTGCTTATGTTACGGTTTTTGCACAGTTGGAACGGTGTTTAATCACTGTCACAAGCAAAGTAATGGTGAAATGAGGAGGCGTACTGGTACCTATGAAAGAAGAAACAATCACTCTCCTGGGCGGTCTGGGAGCCGGCGCAGCCCTGATGTACTTGCTCGATCCCCAACAGGGCCGTCGCCGCCGGGCGCTGGCGCGTGACCAGATGGTCCGCGTGGCGTCCAGGTCCGGGAAGGCGGTCGAACCAACGCTTGACGACCTGGGCAACCGCACGCGCGGCATGATGCACGAGATGCGCAAGCGCGTGCTCGACAAGGAAGTCGACGACGAGGTGCTCGTGCGTCGAGTGCGGGCCGAGCTCGGACGCTATGTGTCGCATCCCGGTTCGATAGGTGTCACGGCGCAGGAGCATAAGGTGATTCTGCACGGGCCCATTCTGGAGCACGAAGTTGAGCGGTTGCTGAAAGCGGTGCGCCGTGTCCCGGGCGTGAAGGAAGTGGACAATCAGATGAGCCTGCATAAGACGCCCGGTAATGTGCCCGGCCTGCAAGGAGGCGACGTTCCTCCGGCGCTACGCGAGAATGAGTGGTCGCCGACTGCCAGATTGCTGACCGGCACGGCTGGGGGCGCATTGACTGCAGTGGGCGCCCGCAAAGGCGGGCTTTTCGGCGGCTTGCTGGGCGCGTTGGGCATCACAGCGCTGATGAGAGCGATCAGCAACGTACGGCTGAAGCGGATGTTTGGCGTTGATGCCGGTCGTCGCGCCATCGACATCCAGAAGACGATCAACGTTTCCGCTCCCCCGCAAGATGTGTACGAGTATTGGGCTAACTTTGAAAACTTCCCACGATTCATGTCCCACCTGAATGAGGTGAAAGTGCTTGGCGATGGGCGCTCGCGCTGGGTAGCCGAAGGCCCCATGGGGACGGAGTTCTCCTGGGAGGCGACGATCACCGAGCACGTTCCCAACCGCATGATCGCCTGGCGCACCACGCCCGGCGCGCAGGTGCAGAACGCCGGCATGGTCCATTTTACGCCCGACGCGCAGGGTGGAACGCAGATCCAGGTTCAAATGAGCTATAACCCACCGGCGGGCGCCGTGGGGCACAGCATCGCCGATCTGCTGGGCACAGACCCTGAGAGCGCCATGGACAAGGATCTGGCCCGCTTTAAGAGCCTGATAGAAGAAGGCAAGACGACGGCCAAGGGCGAGACGGTAACGCGCAACGAGATGAAACGACCAGCCTGATGTAACTGCCTCTGCATCATACCTGTAACAGGTCACGACCGCGCGGTCGTGACCTGTTTTTTTTGTGAGGGAGATGCGGGCGCCGAGTATGAGCGACGCCTAAGATATTGGCACAACGCTTCTTGTTCTTCGTCGTCGAGGATGCGATATGTTATTTTGGACGTTATACTCCAGTGATTGTTGCTCGTTAACTCGCCAAAAAGGAGCTTATTTTGCGAATTCGACTGTTACTATTATTTTCTGCCGTCCTCGTGCTGGCGGCCTGTGGCCCGGCGACGGATGATGAGTCGCCGACGGAGGTCCCGGAGACATCTGAGACACCGGCTGTAGAAGAGACGCCCGTTTCCGGCCTGGAATTTGAGGAGGGAGAGTCCTCCGAACCGGTGGAAGCCCCTGAAGGCCCGCCCCCGGACTTTGCCGACCTGGATTACACAACCACCGACAGCGGTCTGCAGATGGCGGTGACCGAGGAAGGGAGCGGTGAGCAGCCTGAGGAAGGTGACGTGGTCAGTGTGCACTATACGGGGCAGCTGGGCGACGGTACTGTCTTCGATAGTTCCCGTGACCGCGGCGAGCCCTTCACATTTCCCCTGGGACGCGGTCAGGTCATTCCCGGATGGGATGAGGGGCTCAGCCTGATGCGCGAAGGATCGACTGCCAATCTGATCGTACCGCCAGAGCTGGGCTATGGCGCTGAGGGTTCCGGCCCTATTCCACCAGATGCCACGCTCTATTTTGAGGTTGAGCTGGTAGAAGTGGCCGAAGGGGGTCCGTCGGATCCGACGACGATTGATGAAGATGAATTTGAGGAAACCGACTCCGGCCTGCAGTACGCAGTCCTGGAGGAAGGCGATGGCGAAACACCGGAGGATGGTCAGCCGGTGAGACTCCATTTCACGGCGTGGTTGGACGACGGTACGCGCATCGACAGTTCCTATGACCGCGGCGAGCCTATCACATTCCCACTGGGCTCCGAGCAGGTTTTCCCCGGATGGAACGAAGCAGTGGCCATGATGGAGGTCGGCGATCAGTGGCAGGTGATTATTCCTCCTGAACTGGGTGTGGGGGAAGCAGGCGCCGGCGAGGTTATTCCGCCCGATGCGACCCTGGTGATGGAGATGGAACTGGTCGAAGTGTTACCCGGCGGTCCGGAAGATCCGGCTGAGGTTGACGAGGACGACTTTACGACAACGGACAGCGGCTTGCAGTATTATGATGTGGAAGAAGGGAGCGGCGACGAAGTGGAGGCTGGAGACATGATCACGGCTCACTATACCGGGTGGCTGGAAGACGGCACGCGGTTCGACAGCTCCTACTTCCGGGGTGAACCATTCACCATGGTTGCCGGTGCGGGCCAGGTAATCCCCGGCTGGGATGAGGGGATCCAGGGAATGAAGGAAGGCGGTCACCGCCAGCTTGTCATTCCGTCCGATCTGGCCTACGGGGCTGAAGGCGCCGGCGGTGTGATTCCCCCGGACGCGACGTTGACCTTCGAGATTGAGTTGATTGATATCGGGGAGGCTGCTCCGCAGTAGCTCGAACGAGAGATTGGAGATTAGATGATTGGAGATTGGGAACAAGACTCCCAATCTCCGATCTCTAATTACCAGTCTCCAATCTCCTCTGGTACTGCTGTCTCGTTTCGCCGGTGGCGCCATCTGTTATAATGGCGTCATGCGTCGTTCTCTCATTGCTGTTGCCGTTGCACTCCCGCTGCTGCTGCTTGCCTTTTTCTGGTTGCGCCCGGATTATGATCCGGTGTGGGCCATTCCCCTGAGCCACTTTTACATCGTTACATTCACCTCCTTTGCCGCTGCGGTTGTCTCCTTCGTCTTGGTAAGCGCCATCGGTTCGCTGGCGCACCGGCGGCACGTTCTGGCTGCCGTGTCCTTTGCCGTCATGAGTAGCCTGTTTATGGTGCACGGTCTGACGACTCCGGGTGCGCTCATTCCTAGCGACCATCCCGCCGTGCCCGCCGTGACCTGGTCGGCCTGGCTCACCCTCTTTAGCGGCGGCATCCTCTTTGCCCTTGCCGGTTCTGACGGGCCGCAGGGCCCCTCGCGCCTGTTGCTGCGCCGTATCGTCGTCGTCGTGGGAGCGGGGATCATGATTTATCTATCCATTGTGATTACGATACCGCAATGGCTGGGCGCTATCGAGGCCAACGCGGCACCCTGGCACCGGCGCCTGCTGTTCTTTTGCACGCTTGCCGTCTGGTTATTGGCGGTCCTGCAGATGTGGCGCACGTGGCGCAGCACGCGCCACCGTATTGACGGCGCCCTGGCCCTGGTTGCAGTGTGGATGATTGAAGCCAGTATGAGCCTGCACCTCTTTCCCGTCTGGAACGGCAGTTGGTGGCTCTATCACTTTCTTCTGTTGGCCGGTTTTCTCTTCACGGCGTACGTGCTCTTCACCGGATATGAACAAAGCCGGCGCTTCAGCCTCAGCCGCTATTATGTGGGCGCCTCATTGATCATGACCGCTCTGCTGGCGCTGACGGCCTCCTACCTCTTTACTCGTTACGTGGAGCGCATACTGGGCGCAGCAGGCAACGTTTCACCGATGGCGGGCACGATCCTGGAGGTGCGCACGACTGGGCTGCTGATCGCTGCGGGAACGATGGGCTTGCTCTTCGCCGTGCTCCTGATTGTCGTTTCCCGCGCGGACCGCATCCTGACCGCGCGCACCAGAGAACTGGCTATCGCCTATGGGGACCTGCGCCGGGCCGAAGAGATGCGCGATGATTTGACGCACATGATCGTGCACGACCTGCGCACGCCGCTGACGGCTATCTCGGCCAGCCTGAGCTTACTGAAGAAGTTGCCTGACGAGAAACGCCAGGAGATGCAAGAGCGCATCGTAGCGCGAACCAGCCGGGCGGCCGATCGGCTAGACGGTATGATTGATGATATACTCATGGTGGCCAAAATAGAGACAGGGGAGTTGCACCCCAGCACAAAGCGGGTGCAACTTGCCGACCTGCTGTCGGAGCAACTTGATCCCTTCCGGGATCAGGCTCGCGCGGAGGAAAAGGTGCTAACTATCGATTGTCCTTCAAATATACCGGTGGAACTGGATCCGGCGCTGACCGGGCGTGTTCTGGACAATCTGGTGAGCAACGCCTTCAAATACACGGAGCCTGGTGGTCGTATTGCCGTCTCAGCGCAGCCAAAAAATGGCGAAGTTTTGCTAAGCGTACGTGATGATGGCGAGGGTGTCCCTGACGACTTCAAAGAATATATCTTTCAGAAGTTCAGCCAGGTACCGGATGACGCCGGTGAATCGCGACGTAAAGGGACGGGCCTGGGTCTGACCTTCTGCCGTCTTGTGGTGGAAGCGCATGGAGGCCGTATCTGGGTTGACGACGCGCCCGGTGGGGGCAGCGAATTTAAACTGCAATTACCCGTTAGGACGGCCCGTCGGGCGGGCGGCGCAGAGTAGGAGACGGTAGCTGTCATGATGTCCCACGCCGAATTTGAGCGTCTGGTTGTCGAAGCGCTTGACTCACTCCCTCCGTTTTTTCAGCACAAAATGGAGAATATTGAAGTGTTGCTGCGGCGCTGGCCCACGCCAGAAGATCGCCGCGAGGCGGGCCTGCCGCGGGGCCACACGCTCCTTGGTCTGTACACGGGTGTCCCCCTGACGGAACGCACGTCCGGCTACAATCTGGTGACGCCGGACGTTATTACCCTGTTCCAGGGACCTATCGAACGGGCCGCAGGGGGTGATCCGCGTGAGATCCGGGAACAGGTGCGGCACACAGTAATCCACGAAATTGCGCATCACTTTGGCATCAGCGACGACCGGCTGCGCGAGTTGGGAGCCTATTAGAGTTCACTGTGGGCCGGGCGCGGCGTCCTCAGCGGCGACCATTTCTGTGTAGGCGATCAGATACTCGCCCGCCAGAGTCTGCAGATAATTATCCAGGTTCTTCCACGCCGCGCGTAACGTGGCACGCTCGCCCGCTGCCAGCGTATCTTCTCGCTGCCGGCGCACGGCGCGCCAGAGGGTGGACATCACACGCGGCGACTGTTGCACAACCTGCCGCGCTGCGACGCGCAGCGGACTTGTCTGGGCATTGTCCAGCGTCACGCCCATGGCCCGTTCGGCGTGTAAAGCCGACGTGGCGTCGTCCAGATGCCCGGAGCGCAGAGCGTAATCGATCAGAAAAGCGCGATGCCAGTAGTAGGCCAGCGTGTCTGTTGCTTCCTTCACCGTCAGGAAGTAGAGTATCTTTCTAGAGAGGCGTTTTAGTAGCTGGAATCCGAGCCACGGCACGAAAAGCAGGCAGCCCAGAGGCGAGCAGCCCAGCCGGTTCAGGATGCCCAGCACGATTGGGTGCAGGCGGCGTTTTCTGTGCCGGGCGATGGATCGCGGCATGCGGCGTCGAAAGTATTGCTCAAAGGCCAGGTCGACAAGGGGCAGCGGGATGAGGATTGAGAGGCCGGCGAACGTTGCGTCGGCGTAGATGGCCCACTCGAATTCTGTGGCTGGTTGTTCCATGCCCAAAGCATAACGCAGGTTGGCCTGTGGGAAAAATCTCACTCTTTGCGACCGCCGGGTGCCGGCCGAAGGCGCAAGGAGGCGAAAGCGCTTATAATGCACACGCAGTCATATTCTCTGCTAGAGTGAGGTGATGATATGCTTACGCTGGCCTTAGCCATACAGTTGAAAAAAGCTGGCCTGGAGTGGCAGCCTGCGTTACACGACACATTTGCCATACCGGAACGGGGGCTGGACGAGCGGCGTTTTGTGCTGACGGAGGTATTGACCTACATCGAGCTATTCCACGGGTCTCCCGTGGTCACTTTTCACGGCACGGCTGAATGGGCCCTGGATTTTGTTCTGCAGACCGAGGCAGTATGGATTCCCAACGAGACGCAATTACGGGAGTTACTGCTGGCATACGGAGACAACCTCGTGCTGCGCCAGACGGACGATGGCTTTGAGTGCCGGCTCGAAAGCGCCGGCGAAGCGCTGAGCTTTAGCGGGAGCAACGTGTGTGACCTTTACGGGTCGGCGCTACTGCAATTGCTGTGGCGTGAGGATGCCGATCCTGAGACCAATTAAGGCCACAGTTGTCATCTACGATTTGGATGGGGCCTCTGTTATAATGGTCGCATGAGACAAAGCATTGAACGACTGGGAATCTTGCCTTTTCTGCTGTTGGGGAGCGGCCTGTTTGTGCTGGGTTTGATGGCCACAAATCATATTGCCAATAACTTCTGGCCCTTTGACGTGGCGCGATTGGACCTGGTGCGAGGGTCGGCGCTGGATACGGTAGATGCCACGTCAATCATGGATGCTATCAGCACAGATATCATGCTGGCCTTTTTGGCCGGGGTGATGGTCGCCACGACCGGGTTGATGTTACCCATTGTCTACTATGCCAACCAGCGGTTTGGGCCACAGACTGAGGCGCCGTCCTTTCTCCTTGTCGTTCGCCAGGCATTGCTGGTGGGTCTGTGGCTGGCCTTTTGCATCTGGCTGCAGATGAACCGTAGCCTGGGCGTCGCGGTAGCCACCCTGGTTGCCGTCGTTCTGGTCCTCTTTGAGATTCTGTTACAGGTGCGCACGCGCGCGTCCAGCATCCGCAGCGGCTAACGTTCCTGCAATCGAGACCATCCCAAGGGAGAATCTCCCATGAGTGAAAACGGAAAAGGAAAAGAAGAGTTGCAATCATTGTTGCGGCAGTTGCCCGGCATGGATCGTCTGCTACTGCTGCCGGCAACACACGATCTGACCGAGCGTTACGGACGGGATCTGGTGGTGGAGGCCCTGCGCGCGGTTTTAGAGGCGGTCCGTAGCGCTATCATCGAAGAGCAACGAACGCCGCCGATGAACGCTACCATCGTGCAGGAAGCGCGGGAATGGCTCGAGGCGCTGGTGGCGCCCACGTTGCGTCCCGTGATCAACGCCACCGGGGTCATCATTCACACAAACCTGGGCCGTGCCCCGCTCAGCCGCGAGGCTCTGGGCGCCCTGCGTGACGTCGCCGAGGGGTATTCCACGCTGGAATACGATTTGAGCGCCGGGCGGCGCGGCTCGCGCATGAGCCACGCCGCAAACCTTGTGACACGGCTCTCAGGAGCCGAGGATGCGCTGGTGGTCAACAATAACGCCGGAGCGGTGCTGCTGATGTTGAGCGGCCTGTGCCAGGGGCGAGAAGTGATCATCAGCCGCGGTCAGCTGGTTGAGATCGGGGGCGGTTTCCGTGTGCCGGACGTCATGGCCCAATCAGGGGCCAGGTTGGTGGAGGTGGGCACCACGAATCGCACTCACGTGCGAGATTACGCCAATGCTATCGGCGAGGACACCGCGGCGATTCTGGTCGCGCACCACTCCAACTTCAAGATTGTGGGTTTTGCCGGCGAACCGGGTCTGGCTGAACTGGCGGACGTTGCCCACAATAATGGTCTGCTGCTCCTCTACGACCAGGGCAGCGGCGCTCTGCTGGATACCACAGCATATGGCCTGGATCCTGAGCCCACTGTCCAGGATAGCCTGGCGCAGGGTGTTGACGTCGTGGCCTTCAGCGGTGACAAATTGCTGGGGGGACCGCAGGCGGGCATTCTCTGTGGCGCACAGGCGCATATCGACCGCCTGCGCAGCCACCCACTGACGCGCGCGCTGCGCCCGGATAAGTTGTGCCTGTCGGCGCTGTCCGCCACGCTCACCCACCATCTGCTGGGCGAGGCCGAGAAAGAGATTCCAATCTGGCGCATGATCGCCAGATCCACGGAGGAGCTGGAAGAGCAGGCCAGGGCCTGGGCGCAACGGCTTGTAGATGAAGGGGTGATGACCAACGTGATCGATGGTTTCTCCACAGTGGGCGGCGGCAGCCTGCCGGGCAGCACTTTGCCCACAAAGGTGCTGGCGATTGATCATCCCCATGTGGAGAAGTTAGCGGCTGCGCTGCGCGAGCAACGACCACCGGTGATTGCGCGCCTGCAGGAGGATCAATTGCTCATCGACCCGCGCACCGTCATGCCCTGGCAAGAGGAACAACTGCTGGAAGCGGTGATTAAGTGCGCCGAGGTCTCCGAAGATTCATAACGTGATTGCGCCGAGGGCCGAGGGCAGATAGCGTACCGAGGAAAGTAAGATGGATTATTCATCTGACACAATGGAGAACATGACTTTCGAATCGATCAACTCCGGAAGAAGGCGTCTGGAGGAGTGGCGCAGCGCGCAACCGGACAATTTCTTCGTGTCCGATCGCAATCTGCAGCGCCTGCTGGAATTTTACTGGGGTGAGGAGCGGTACCGCGAGCACCTGCCGCGGCTGCTGAAATTCGGCGCCGTGGCGGCGACGAAAATCGACGAGGCTGCTCGCGAGTCCAATAGAGATGAGAATCTGCCCCGGTTGCGGCGCTACGACGAGAACGGCAGGCGCGTGGAAGCGGTCGACTTCCATCCCAGCTATCATGAGGCGGGTCGCGCCATTTATGGGTCCGGCGTTATGTCGGTGTATGAGTCGAGCGGCAATAACCTGCTGAGCCTGGCACTGTTCTATCTTTCTTCGTTGAACGGCGAGGCCGGTCACAACTGTCCGCTGGCCTGCACGGCGGGACTGATCAAGGTGTTGCAGGCGGAAGGCTCGCAGGCGCTGAGGGCCCGCTATCTGCCGCGCCTGCTGGATAACGACTACGACAACAATTACCACGGCGCCCAGTTTCTGACAGAGGTACAGGGCGGTTCAGACGTAGGGGCCAATGACACCCGGGCCACGCCGCTGGACCCTGCCGCGGAAGGGACCTGGTTGCTGAATGGCGAGAAGTGGTTCTGCTCCAACGTCACTGCCGATCTGGCCCTGGTTACGGCGCGTGTTCAGGGCCAGGGCGAGGGCACCGCGGGGCTGGGCCTGTTTCTGGTGCCGCGTTATCTTGAAGATGGTCAACTGAACAGCCTCTACGTGCGCCGGTTGAAAGACAAGTTGGGCACGCGATCCATGGCGACCGGAGAGATCGAATTCCGCGACGCTCTGGCGTATCAGGTAGGCGAGCCTGCCCGGGGCTTTCGTAACGTGATGACTTACGTGATCAATACCTCTCGCATTTTCAACGCCATGGGGTGCAGCGCTAACGCGCGGCGGGCCTACATAACGGCCTGGACGTATGCAAAGCACCGGCTGGCCTTTGACCGTGCAATCATTCACTATCCCCTGGTGCAGGAGACCCTGACCCAGATGCGCAGCGACACGGCGGCAATGCTTTCGGGCACAGCGCGCCTGATTCATACCATGGACGAGGTGGAGACCGGTCGCAAACAGGACGCGGAAACCGGCCACTTCTTACGCATGGCTTTGAACCTGAATAAGTATCGCAGCGCAGTGCTGGCGCACGGTGTGGTGCAGCAGGGTATCGAGGTTCTGGGCGGCAACGGCGCCGTCGAGGATTTCTCTATTTTGCCGCGCCTGCTGCGAGATAACGTGGTGTACGAGAACTGGGAAGGCGCGCACAACGTGCTGCTGGCGCAGGTGCAGCGCGACATGCACCGCTACCGGGTGCATGAGGCCTTTTTCGCTCTGGTGCGCGAGATGCTGGAGCCGCTTCCGTTCAGCCGGCTGAAACGGGAGGGGGTGGAGCAGTTGGAGGAGATGCGCGAGCAACTGGACGCGCTGTTGCAGATGGATCCTTTACATGCCAGCATTCCATTTCGCGTGCTCATGGACCGGCTCACCGACCTGTACTATGTGGCCTGCATGGGAGTGGAAGCAGCCTGGGAAAATTATAAGAAGAAGGACCGCACGAAGCAGCGGCTGGCGGAGTACTTCTTTGACCGGCGCGTCATGGGCCGCAGCTCGCTGGAGATTCCCAACTACGCCGAACAGGTCAGCCGCCTTTGCGCCGACGTCCGACCGCGCAAAGTCGACCGTCTGCGTGACGAGGAAGATGACGAGCTGTAAGTGGTAGGGAGAAGCAGTCAGGATCTCAGCGGCGTATAATATTGTTCGCCGGCGCAGGTGCGGCACAGGGTCTGCCCCTCGCGCAGCACTTCCCGCTCGTTGATAATCTCCTCACCGCAGCATTCACAGATGGCGCGCGCGCCAGGCTTGCTGATGATTTCGGCCAATGATTGTTTCAGTGCGACCGGTACCACGACGACCAGTTTCTCGTCCGGAATGAGCTGGTAGGCTTCCAGATAGGCGTGCCAGCGGCTTCGTGCGTTGGGCGCGTATTGGCGGGACAGGGCGCGCGACGCAGGGCTGGGGCTGACGCGCACGGCGCGCTCGGTTTGCGTGTCGACAAGGGTGGCAGCCACTTTGCCATAATCGAGCACGCGCAAGGTACGGCGTCCCACGGCGGTGTCGGTCGCCACGGCAATACCGTCCAGACCACAGCCATCCGTCTCGGCGATGACCAGGAGGCGCTTGCGCCTGTTTTCGTATCGTGGGCAGCTGGCGTCGTCGACGAAGCTCAGAGCGCGCAGGCCGCGCAAGCCCAGGCGCAAACCGAGTACCTGCCGCGGGCACAGGTGACGGTGGCGCTCTTCACAATCGGCCATCAGTTCGGCCAGAAGGGTCTCGTCGGGAAGGTGGTGATCCATACTCGTCCTGGTAGTAAGGGCCGCCTGGCGCGGCAGCGCCGGCCCTGCTGTGCTCATTTCCAGTCGGTTCAACTTTAACCGCAGTGATGGTGGGCGTCAATTGTAGCGGAGGCCGTTCAGTCCTCGTCAAAGTGGGGGATGCCGGGCAGTGTGAAGACGAAACGACTACCGCCGCCGGGCGCATCTTCAACCCAGATGGTGCCGCCGTGTTCCTCGATGGCCAGCCTGCAAAAGGCCAGACCCAGACCGGTGCCGCGCACCTGCCCGCCGCCCACGTTGACGCGGGTAAATCGTTCGAAAATGCGCTCCTTATGCGTCATGGCGATGCCCGGGCCGGTATCGCTCACCGTGCAGCGCACCCCGGCGTCATGTGCTTCCAGGGCCGGTTCCTCGGCCAGCGCGAGCGATACGGCGCCGCCGGCCGGGGTGAACTTCAAGGCATTATCCAGCAGGTTGACGAATATGCGGCGCAGTAGTTCCTCATCGGCCCACACCGCGGGCAGGTCGGGGGGCGCCTGGACGGAGAGGTCGATTTGCTTCTGCGTGGCCAGAGGACGCAGCCGCTCAACCACCGTTTGCACCAGAGGCGGCACGCGCATTGCTTCCGCTTCCAGCACCAGTTGTCCGGCCTCCAGGCGCGTCATATCCATCAGGGAATCGATCATGTCCAGCATCTCTTCGGCGCCGTAGCGCGCCTGCTGTGCGTGTCGCCGAACGCGCTCGTGCTCGCCCGTCGATAGCGCGGCCTCGATAATATCAATGTTGCTGGTCAACGTGGTCACCGGGTTGCGCAAATCGTGTACGATCATGCGCGTGGCGTTGGTCCGCCACTCGATCCGTTCTTGCTCTTCGGTTACGTCGCGCAGCACAATGAGCCAACCAAGCAGCTGCCCATCGGCGACAACAACGGGAGTTTCGTAACGCTCGATAAAGCGCCGGCTCTCAGGCCCGGTGGAAGAATCCCTGACGTGGGTCTTGTAGACGGTGCGGCGGCTCTCTGGCTGGCGCCCCTGCTGCAGAGCGCACAACAGTTCATCCAGCTCGCCGTCGTCATAACCGAGGTCCGGCGCAAAACGGGCGGGTTCAATATGCCTGTCCTGCAGCGCTTCTTGCCGCCGGTTCAGCAAGCGCGCGGCAGTCGGGTTGACCAGAACCACGTCGCCCGCGGTGTCCAGCATCAGCACCCCTTCGCTCGTTGAGTCTAGAAGCGCCTGCAGCTGGCGCAGGCGTTGGGCCAACGCTTCGTCGGTCAGTTTATAGAGGCGGCGCATCTCCTCGTACAGTTGGGCGTTTTTCAACACCGCGCTTACCTGCCCGGCAATGGCTGTGAGCAGTTCGCGGTTCCAGGCGCCGAATGGCTGAGCCGGCTCAAAACGCTGTAAGACGATAGCGCCGGTGACGCCATCGCCGGTGGTGAGCGGAACGCCCAGCCAGGCGCGCGGTTGCGGGCGCGGCAGAGGCAGCCCGTGGCGCGCAGCGAAGTGCATATTCTCCTCATCCAGGGCCAGGGTCTGACCGCGCTGCAGGACCCATTGCGTAAGGTCGTCGGGCGACGACTCCTCGTCTAGACGCCGTCCCCGCCGCACGGTGAGCACGCGCCGGTAGCTGCCGTCTTCCTGGCGCAGCGTGAGGGCAAAGTCGTCGGCGGGAATGAGGCCCGCCACCTGTTCGTGGATGCGTTGCAGCACGGTGGGCAACTCCAGCGTTTCGCGCAGAGAGGCGGCGACGCTGTTCAGAGTTGAGAATTGCGCGATGCGCTGGTTCAACTCAAAGTGACGTTGCCAGGAGAGCCAGCTCATGATGGCAAAGGCGCCTGCCCCTACACAGAAAAGAACGAAAGCGGGCAGGCCCAGCGCCTGGTACGTAATGGCGCCAAACAGGGCAAACGGCTGGCTGAAGACGGCAACCATCAGCAGAAGCAGGGCGTCGCTGCCCTTGTCCCGACTGTGGCCCATCCACGTGACCGGCGAGATGATCAGGAAGTAGGCCATGCTGTAAACGGCGGCAAGTTGTGTCAGCAGTAACAGCGTCTGTTGGGTCGGCGCAATCTGGCCGAATGGCAGCGGGGCAGGGGCCCCCAGCCCTGCATTGAGCAGAGCGGGCGCCAGCAGCGCCAGCAAGTGCGCTCCCGCCCGCAGCGCGCGAGGTCGCCAGCCCAGCCGGTCCATGGGGGAATCGCGCCACAAAGGCTGCCACAGTGGGCGACTGAATTCGGCAAGCAGGAAACCCGCGGCAAGCGCGGCGAGGGCCGGAGCGGGACCGACGACGAGCAGGGCCAGCACGGCGACGACGGGCAGAACGGGGCTGATGGCGGCGCGGCCGAAAGGAACGCTGAAATTCACGGCGATGACGGTGAGCAGCGCCACCAGGATCAGTTGCGGTGCGTTCCGGCTCTGCGTAGCCAGCCAGATGGCGGCTACAAATCCGAGGAACGGCAGAGTCCATTCCAGAGCGGTGCGAAGCCAGGGGTTGCGGGCCGTTCTCTGCCGCAGGGAGGTGGGCGCGCGATCGTTCATGGGCCATTAGTGTATCATGAACCTCGTTTTCGTAGCACACCGCCTCTATGAACCGGCGTCCGGCCCGAGGTCAGAGGGTGAGTGTGATTTGGAGCGAGCTTTCCGAGAGTCTGGGGGCGCAGGTAGCGTGTGACGCCAACAGTCGCTTTCTGGTATACTGGCACTCTTTATGCGACAGATACTATCATTGGTTGTGCTGGGGTTGCTTCTGGCGGCCTGCGGCGCCGGCGACGAACTGGCTGACTCCACACCGGCAGCGACCGGCACCCATACACCTACTCCAGAAATCGGCGTAACACTGGCGACCCGCGCTCCTCCAACCGCAGCCCTGATCCAGACGACGCCCACGCCCTTACCTACTGCCACGGCGACGCCCACAGCCACGCCGGTGGTTTATGAGGTGGAGGAGGGCGACACCTTGCTGGGGATCGCCATCGCGAACTATACCTCGGTGGAGGAAATTGAGGCCCTCAATCCGGGCGTGGTTGCTGAATTGCTGCAGATCGGTCAGCCCTTGATATTGCCGCCGCCGGCAACCCCTGTCTACAGCGGCGCTGCGCCCACACCCATACCGATGGACGTGACCGTCGGCAACGTGCAACTGGCCCGTACCAGCGCCGGCAGCATGTGGATCGTGGGCGAGGTGCTCAACGAAGGAACGACCGCAGCCGCCGGATTGAGAGTGCAAATTGATCTGCTTGGGCCGCAGGGCACGGCGCTACTCAGTACGTCAGCATGGGTTGTCACCGCCATCGTGCCGCCGGGAGAGGCCGCGCCATTTGCCGTGCTTGTGCGCGAACCGCCGGCCGAAGAGGTGCAACCGGCGGTGTCTATCGTCGATGGCGAAGGGCTGGCTGCTCCGGGTAATTACTATCTGGATTTGGCGGTAACGTCCCCCGAAGCTACCATTGAGGAAAGGCAAGTGAGCCTTGCCGGCGCCGTCGAGAATGTCGGCGACCAGACGGCGCACCAGATCACTGTTGTGGCTACTTTCTACGACAATCAGCGTGACGTGACCGGCTACGCCCAGCAGGTTCTGAGCGGTCCATTGGCGCCAGCGGAGTCCGTTCCGTTCGCCCTGGAAGCGGCGCCGCCAGGCGGGCCGGTTGTGGATTACACGTTGGACGTCTATGGTCTGATCCAATAATACGTACATTGAGGTTTCTTTATGTTTATCATCTATTTCTTGCGAGCGGTCCTGACGCTCATTCTTCATATTGTGGGGAGCCTGAAGGTTGAGGGCCGCGAGAATGTCCCGGCAACGGGCCCCTATATCCTCGTCATCAACCACATGAGTAAAGCGGATCCGCCACTGGTTTTTCTGGCTCTGCCACCGATGCGCATGCGCTTTTTTGCCGGCGAAAAATGGGAATCGCACATACTTTTCGGACCGGTCATGAAGGTAGCCGGCGGAATCTATATCAATCGCGGCGAGGTGGACCGCAAGGCGTTGCGTGAAGCGTTACAGGCGCTTCGCGGCGGTTCCATATTCGGTCTGGCCCCCGAGGGCACGCGTAGCAAAGTAGGCCATCTGATCAAGGCCAAGGATGGCGCGGCCTATCTGGCGAGCCGCGCCCGCGTGCCGGTCCTCCCGGTAGGCGTCGTGAACAGCGACGTGTTGGGCGAGAATGTGAAACGGTTGCGCCGCACGCCGACGGAAGTACACATCGGCGAGGCGTTTGAGCTTCCCGATCTGGGTCGCCGCCCAAAGGGACGTGACCTGGAGGCGTACACGCACCTGATCATGGTGCACATCGCCAACCTGCTGCCGCCTCGTTACCATGGCTATTACGCCGACAGCCCGGCGCTGGCTGCCCTGCAGCGGGGCGAAGATCCCTGGCCCCATTGTCGTGAAGCTGTGGAGCCGGCCCTTGTGGCCGATGCTGCCGAGCCGGTATAGACCGGCGCGGATAATAGGAGGAGAGCAGACGTGAAGGCGCTGGTGCTCGAGGCGCATGGGTCGCTGCAGAATTTGGCGTATGCCGACGTCGCGCGGCCCGAGATCGGTCCTGACGAGGTGTTGTTGGAGGTCAAAGCGGCTGCAGCCAACGGTCTTGACCTGTGGGTGACGGCCGGATGGCCGGGATTGAAGTTGCGCTTTCCCCACGTGCTGGGCAGCGACGGCGCGGGCATCGTGAGCGAGGTCGGAGAGCGTGTGACCGGCGTCACCGTCGGGGACAGGGTGGCTGTGAACCCCACCGTGTGGTGCGGCGAATGCGACTACTGCCGCGCGGGGCAGGAACACATGTGCCGCAACTTTATGATACTGGGCGAGCACGTTCCCGGTTTCTATGCAGAGTATACGGCAGTTCCCGCCCGTAATCTGCTACCGCTTCCCGAGGACGTCTCCTTTGAAGCGGCGGCAGCCGCCTCGCTCGTCTTTGTTACTGCCTGGCACCTGCTCGTCGAGGCCGGCGGAGTGCGGGCGGGCGAGGACGTGTTGATCGTAGGCGCGGGCGGAGGCGTCAATACGGCAGCTATCCAGATCGCGCGGCTGGCGGGCGCGCGTCGCATTTATGTGGTGGGCTCCAGCGAAGAAAAATTGAACCTGGCCCGGGAGTTGGGCGCCGACGTCCTGGTCAATCGCCGTGAAGAGGAGTGGAGCAAGGCCGTTTACCGCGCCAGCGAGCGGCGCGGCGTGGACGTTGTCGTGGATAACGTCGGCGCGGCGACCTATCAGAAATCTTTGCGCGCCCTGCGCACGGGTGGGCGGCTGCTGACGGTGGGCAACAGCAGCGGTCCCACGTTTGAATTCGACAACCGCTATATCTTTGCAAAGCATTTGCGCATTATCGGCAGCACAATGGGTCCGCATCGTGACTACGTCAGGGTAATGAACCTGATGTTTGAAGGGCGTCTGCAGCCCGTGATCGATACGGTCTATCCGTTGCAAGAGGGGAGTGCCGGCCTCCAGCGTCTGGAAGTTGGCGACGTGGCAGGAAAGATCGTTTTCCGGCTTTGAGAGGTGGGCACAGCGAGTTGTAACCATTTTGTATCTGCGCTGTGTGCCCTTACACATGTCTTTTATCCGCCGCTTCTTTATATATAGGGGGCCATGGAAAACGAGGTAATCATACTCAGCGAGGATCCACAGGCATCGGCGCGGATGGCGGGGTTACGTTACGTGAGTGACGAGGAGCCTGGCATTCGTCGCAAGCGGTGGGGACGCGGTTTCACCTACGTCGACCCCCAGGGGCAGCACATTACCGATGACCGGCGGCAGCGTTTTGAGCAACTGGCTATTCCGCCGGCATGGTCTGATGTCTGGATCTGCCCTGACGAAAAGGGGCACATACAGGCCACGGGCCGGGACGCGAAGGGTCGCAAGCAGTATATCTACCATCCGCAGTGGCAGGAGATTCGGAGCGAAACCAAGTTCAATCGCCTGTTGCTTTTCGGTGACTCTTTGCCGCAGTTGCGCCAACAGGTCGACGAGGATTTGCGACGACACGGCATGCCCCGCGAGCGGGTGCTGGCAGCCGTCGTGCGCCTTTTGCAAGAGACATTGATCCGTGTGGGAAATTCGGAGTACATGCGAGAGAACGACTCGTACGGCCTTACGACCCTGCGTATGAAACACACGGAGGTAAACAGCCGCACCGTACAGTTTGAATTCAAGGGTAAGAGCGGCAAGTATCAGCAGGTGGTAGTGAGCGATCCGCGAGTGGCGCGCGTTGTGCAGCAGCTGCAGGAACTACCAGGCTATGAGCTGTTCCAATATGTCGACGACGAGGGAAGACGTCGTACGGTGGATTCCGACGACGTCAACGAGTATGTGCGACAGGCCACGGGCCGAGATTTCACCGCCAAGGAGTTTCGCACGTGGGGCGCTACGGTCGCTGGCGTGCGCTGTCTGCGGGAACTGGGCGCGCCAGTTGAGGATGCCAATGTGGCCTCCATGTATGAGCGCGTAGCGGAGCAGCTGGGCAACACTGTCGCCGTTTGCCGCCAATACTATGTGCATCCCGCCGTGGTGCGCGCTTATAAGGAAAATGCTTTCTTCGAAGGGTGTGATGAGGAAGAGGAGTATGCGGGACGCGAATGGCTGTCTGAACACGAGCGTTTTACGCTGCGCCTGTTGCGCCGCGCCCTGAGCGAGGGGATGTAGGGAGTGCACCGGGAACGCTTCTCCGGCGGTTACTTGACATATTTCTTGTTTTATTGTATTTTTCAATCAACTCAATTGTTGTAATATCCCGCAGTGAGTTGGTGTTATGTCCAAAGAAGATCTGTTGGAACACTATGCCGGCGTTGACGAGGTCAGCGACCGGTTGAACATTCATCCGGAGTCAGTGCGGCGACTTATTCGCCAGGGGAAGCTGCCGGCGATCAAGTTTGGCAACAAGTGGCTTGTGGAGAAAGGAACGCTGGAGCAGTTCGCCAGTCGCTACGATCCCCGGCCGGGTAACAAGGCTACATTACTTTGATGGCCGATTGTCCAGAGATTGTTGAAGAGGGCATGGCGTAGTAGGAGAGGGTACACAAATGCAACGAGCACCTGAGCTGGAGAACTTTGCCCGAATTCGAGTGGTCGGCGTGGGCGGCGGCGGCAGCAACGCTGTCAACCGGATGATCGAAGCCGGGGTCAGCGGCGTTGACTTCATCGCCGTAAACACAGACTCACAGGCGTTACTGCTGTCAGATGCGCCAACCCGCGTCCATATTGGAGAGAAGTCAACGCGCGGGCTGGGCGCCGGTGGTGACCCTGAACAGGGCGAGAAGGCGGCTGCAGAGTCGGTAGAGGATCTCTACGAAGTCCTCAAAGGATCGGACATGGTTTTCGTGACCGCCGGTATGGGAGGCGGCACGGGCACCGGCGCTGCGCCGACCGTGGCTAAGGTAGCTCAGGAGCAGGGCGCTCTGACCATCGGCGTCGTTACCAAACCGTTTCTTTTCGAGGGCAGCCAGCGTGGCAAGGTTGCCGAAGCGGGGCTGGAGCGCCTCAAGGAGCATGTCGATACGCTCATTGTCATACCCAACGATCGTCTGCTGGAGCTCACCGATAAGCGCGTTTCGCTTACGGAGTCGTTCCGCATGGCCGACGACGTCTTGCGCCAGGGCATCCAGGGCATCAGCGAGCTGATTACCGTGCCCGGTCTGATCAACCTGGATTTCGCCGATGTGCGAGCGATCATGGCCGAAGGTGGGGCGGCGTTGATGGCTGTGGGCCATGGTGACGGCGACGATCGCGCGCGCATTGCGGCCGAGCAGGCTATCAGTTCGCGCCTGCTGGACGTGACCATCGATGGCGCTCAGGGCATTCTGTTCAACGTGACCGGTGGCTCGGCGTTGAGCCTTTACGAAGTGAATCAGGCGGCAGCCATCATCCGCGAAACCGCGCATCCCGACGCCAATCTCATTTTCGGCGCCGTGATCGACGAGGCGATGGGCGACGAGATCCGTATCACGGTGATCGCCACCGGCTTCGAGCGGTCGATGCCCTCGCGGCGGCAGGTGCTTCAGGATCGTTATGGCGACCCGTCGGCCTCGTCAGGCAATCCGTCCGGTTCCGCGTCGTCAACGCGCGGCAGCGGTTCGGGCGGCAGCGCGCCGGCTCAACGGTCCTCAGACACGCGCGAGGCCAAAAAACGGGAGGAGGACCAGCCCAAGTTCTCGCCTAATAACCTGGATATTCCTGCATTCCTGCGCCGGCGCTGATCACTCGGCAGCGTCCTGATAGACGACGCTGCGGAACGCTCGGGTACCGTCGTCGGCGATCAGCAAGAAGACCAGATCATTACCGGCGGGGAGCGAAGGCGCTATTGGATCGCCGTTGCTCCACGTGTCAGGCATGGTGACTGTGAACAGTACCTCGCCACTGGGTCCCACCCGTCGCTCGCCGAAGAAGGCGCGAGGCTCGGCGTTCGGCGGACCGGCGGCTAGGCTGACCATCTCACCGGGTGGAAAACCGGTTCCCAACACATTGATCTCCTGACCCGAGGAAACCCCGTCGGCGTCCACTGCCAGAGCGGGTTCTCCGCCGTCCTCCTGAGTCACGACCGTCCAGCGCACCGCATCATACACGACGCGAGTACTCTCCTCATCTTCCAGGGTAATATCAGCCAGGGACACGTAATCGTCTGCGCCGTCGAAGAAGAAGGTGCCCAGCGAGACCCAGCGACCACGATTGGCTGCCTGGTCGACAATGCGCAGGGTAAATCCGTTGTCGTGCGCCACCCAGTAGCGGGCCTGGTTGCTGGCTTCTTCGACGGGCGGAATGTACGCAGCGACCTCGTATTGCCCGGGCAGTAAGGCGTCGTCCGGGCTCTGGTTGGGACGCCATTGCGCCCAATTATAATCCGTCGGCAACCGCTCGCTGTTCCAGGTCCACTGGAATGAGCCGTTAATCCCGCCGCTTTGCTCCTGCCAGTCGTCGCCGGGCGTGCCGCCGCGCTCGAAACCCGGCCCCTCGTCGTCGACGACCACACCGGCCTCTGGCCCGGGTACGGGCGGTGGAATGCTTGGCGGGCTGGTAGGCGCAGGCACGGCTGTTTCTGTCGGGCGGGGGACCGGCGTCGGGGTGGGAGAGGGTGTGGTCGTCGGTTCTTCGGCGATTCGCGTCCAGTCCAATTCAATCTGAGCCAATCCGGCATTTTCAAAGTACTCCAGCCGCACCGGAACAGCACCGCCCTCGATGAAAATATCCTCCTGTACAGTGGTCAGGGGTTGTGGGCGCCAGGCGTCGATCACTAGCTCGTCGTTGACCCACAGTCGCGCGCCATCATCCACCGTTACCTGAAAGCGATATAAGCCACGATCCAGGTCCAGCGTGCGCCGCCAGCGAGCGGAGAAACGGTCGGGGTCCAGTTCGCTGGGCGCAGGCGAGTCCTGACCCCAGTTAAAATCGATGAAAGGATCGTTGCGCACGAGCACGGGGGAACCGCTGAGCGCTGCGTTGTCGAAGAACTCACCGTACCAGCTACCGCCAACACGGACCGGTTCCCACGACAGTTGGGCGATGGCCCGTTCCGAATTGTCGAAATACTCCACGCGCACGGGGACGGGACCACCCTCTAACTCGATTTCGGCCTCGGTCGTGCGAGGCGACTGCACGCGCCAGCTGTTGATGAGCAGTAGCTCGTCGACCCAGACGCGCATGCCGTCGTCCATGGTCGCCGTGAAACGATAGCGACCCGCCGGCAGATTGAGAGTTGTGGTCCAGCGCGCGGAAAAGCGGTCGGCGGACACGCCCTCTGCAGGCGCTTCCCCTCCCCAGTTGTGGTCGAGTTCATTTTCGGTGCGAGTAAGGACCGGTTCGCCGGACAACTGCACGTTGTTCCAATAGGTGGCCTGCCACACAACCTGTGAGCTGCCATCCTGAGCCAACGCGAATTCTGCGCCGGCGGCGAGGGCGAGTAGTGCGAAGGCCAGGACCACGAATGCCGCAGTGTATTTTGAGTTCATGGATTGTTTCCTCCCGCCCACAGTTGATGGCTGCTGGACGATGTATCTTCTGCTTCTATTATCCAGTGTCGGTCAACGTCACGCCACTGGCTATGGGGAATTCCCCTACTCTTCACCCAAAAGCGCGCCGGCGACCTGTGAAAAACAAAAGAGACCGCCGGTGAAGCGGTCTCCAAATGACTAATCGTCGGCTCGCCGGCCTGGGCGCGATTTAGTAATCGTCGTCGTCCCAGTCGTCGTAGTCATCATAGTCATCGTCATCTTCGTCATCGTATTCTTCTTCGTCGTCCCATTCGTCGATATCGTCCAAATCCTCGTCATCGTCCTCAAACGGGTCCTGGAAAGCCCAATCCAGCTCTAACGGGTCGCGCCGTACGACTTCCAGGCTGGTTTCGCAGTTATGGCACGTAACCAGCTGGCCCAGGTGGGGCGCCTTCCGAAAACGGATCTCGCTGTTGCAGTCGGGGCAAATGCCCAGGACCTTAATGCTGTTTCTAGACATTGTTTCCTCTCCTGGAAATCTCCTTCCTGGTCAGGCGACAGCCCGACCACACTTCTGTTTTTACAGGGCACAGTGTAAGCCCACGCTGTTGAAATCTGGTGCAAAGAACGTAGAAAAGCTGTGTAAATAGGTGCGAGTTGGCTGTCAGATCCGTTCTAATTCTGTGGACAGGGGCAGCCAGCCGCGGGGAGGGGTCGCCTGCGAGCAGGTCAGGGCAGCGGCGGCTCGAGGGAAAAGCGATAACCGGTGCCCGGAATGGTCTGAATAAAGTGCGGGCGGTCGGGGTTCGGCTCCACCTTGCGCCGCACGCGGCTGACCAGGCCGCGCACGAGCTCACGATTGCCTTCACCCGTGTAACCCCAGACACGCTCCACAATAATATCAGTGGGCACGACGTGATCGCGGTTGGTCATCAATACGTATAACAGGCGGAATTCGAGCTGGGTCAGCCTTTGGGGTTCACGCCCGGCAACGGTTACCGTGCGAGTGGCAGGGTTGAGCTTAATTTCCTCCAGGTCTAGCTCTGGCAGGACGAAGGAGGGCACGCTGCCGGCGCGGCGTAAGATGGTACGCGTGTATTGGCCCAGAACGCGGGGTGAAACCGGCCGGGAGAGGACGAGGTCGGCGCCGGCCTGCAAGAGGGCGCACAGTTGCCGTTCCTGAGGGTGTTCGGCGATGATGATCAGCGGCGCCTGGGTCACAGCGCGCAGGGCCGCAACCGCCTCTTCAAGTCCCTGGCTGTCGCCGGTTGAAACGACGACGACGTCAGCGGGTCGTTCCAGCCAGTTGGTTGCTACGCGTTGAAGCTCCTGAGTGGTAGCTACAGCCAGCCCGGCGTGGCGCAAAACAAAGGTGAGGATTTCCCGTTCGTCGTGATCGCGTGTTACCAGAATTGCCTGCATGATGCGCCCTCACTCTATAAGAAGCGACAGGTGCGGCAAGTGTAGCCCCATTTTGTCCCGCTTACCATAAATGGGGCGCTGCGCCGGCGATTGCGATGCTATGGCCTGTTCCAACGTACAGGGAGCGCACCTGCCCCTATTTCGGGTAGCAATCTGGTCACTGTTGCAGTGTGTGGCGGGCCACGCCGGCCTATGATGGCGCTGTATGGATAAAGAAATGGTGATTGCCCGGCGGCGATAACGTTGCTTCTGGGACAAGTGATGGAGGATGAGAATGTCTGAGAATCGGACGGCACTGATCACCGGCGCTTCGCGAGGTCTGGGCCTTGCCCTGGCGCGCACCCTTGCGCAGCGGGGCTGGCGCTTGATCGTCGATGCGCGTGGCAAGGACGCGCTTGAGGCTGCGGCGGAGGAAGTAGGACAGTGGGCTGAGGTCACTGCTCTGGCGGGCGACGTGGCTGACGCCACGCACCGCAGGGCCCTGGGCGTGGCGGCGCGGGCGGCGGGGGGCCTGGACGCTGTGATCAACAATGCCAGTGTTCTGGGACCAAGCCCCCAGCCGCACTTGCTCGATTACCCGCTGCCGGTATTAGAAGAGGTCTATCGGGTGAATGTCGTCGCGCCGCTCGGTGTGCTGCAGGCTGTGCGGCACGCTCTGAAACCTGAGGCGCGCGTCATCAACATTACCAGCGATGCTGCGGTGGAGGCGTACCCCGGTTGGGGGGGGTACGGCTCCAGCAAAGCGGCGTTGGAACACCTTTCGGCCATCCTGGCGGCGGAAAATCCGCAGTGGCGCGTCTATTGGGTGGACCCCGGCGATATGCGCACGCAGATGCAGCAAGAGGCTTTTCCCGGCGAGGATATCAGCGATCGACCTCTACCCGAGCGGAGCGTGCCCGGCTTCCTTTCCCTGTTGTATGAGGATATCCCCTCTGGTCGCTATGTGGCGCGCCAGTTGGTGTTGGAGGCGGTATGACGCGTGCTGTACTGACCGGGCGCGAAAAGGTTGGCGTGGCTGCCGTCGAAGCGGCGCCGCCGCTTGACTTCGAGCTGCCAGACGAGCTGGAGGCGGGAGAACCACCCGAAGCGCGGGGCCGGGCGCGGGACGACGTGCGCTTGATGGTCTCCTACCGATCGGACGAGCGCGTCCGTCACATGCAGTTCCGCGAAATCGAGACTGTATTGCAGGCGGGCGATGTGCTTGTCCTGAATACCAGCGGCACGCGCCCGGCGTCGCTGCCGGCGAGAGACCCACAGGGCCGTTTGCTGCATCTCCATTTGTCGACACAATTGCCGGCGGGACTATGGCTGGTTGAAGTGCGCCGTCCCGATGGGGTGGCCTCTCAACCTTACTTTGAGGCAGAGGCAGGCGATACACTGACATTACCGCATGGCGGCAGCGCCACGTTGCACCGCCCGCATGGGGCGCGCAGGCGCTTATGGGTGGCATCGGTGGCGCTACCAGAAGCGGTCGACGTCTATCTCAGGCAGCACGGACGGCCGATCCGCTACGGCTACGCGCGGCAGGCGTGGCCCATCGAAACCTACCAGACGGTCTACGCTACCGAGCCCGGCAGCGCTGAAATGCCCTCGGCGGGTCGCGCCCTTACGCCGGAACTGCTTACGCGGCTGGTGGCCCGCGGCGTGCTGGTTGTTCCCCTGATCCTGCACACCGGCGTAGCCAGCCTGGAGGCAGGCGAGGCGCCCTACGAGGAATACTATCGGGTGCCTGAAGCGACGGCGCGGGCCATCAACGCGGCGCGACCAACGAGCCGTATTATTGCCGTGGGCACGACGGTGGTGCGCGCGCTGGAGACGGTCGTGGACGGCGCAGGCCAGGTGCATCCTGGCGAAGGATGGACCCGCCTGGTCGTCGGGCCCCGGCGCCGGCTGCGCGCCGTTGACGGGCTGCTGACGGGACTGCACGAGCCTCGCGCCAGCCACCTCGCCATGCTGCAGGCGTTTGCCGGCGCCAGGCGCCTGCGCCGCGCCTACGAACAGGCCCTGCAAGAGGGCTACCTGTGGCATGAATTTGGCGACCTTCACCTGATTCTGCCCTGAGCGAGCGGGCAGTTTGCATTCCGGGCCGGGTCCGCTATCATGCAGTGCCGTTCGTGGAGGTTTTGGTGCTAATTTACTTACTTCAAGGGTTCGCTCTGGGGCTGCCTGCCGCGGCCCAGCCCGGCCCTTTTCAGGCTTACCTGCTGTCGCAGACGATGAAAAACGGCTGGCGCCGCACGCTGCCGGCGACGCTGGCGCCATTTCTGTCTGATGGCCCGATCATCATTCTCACGCTGTTTGTTCTGACCCAGGTTCCCGACTGGTTGATGCGCGGCATTCAGGCCGCCGGGGGCCTCTTCATCCTGTACCTGGCCTGGCGCGCGTGGCTCACCGTTCGCGACGCCGACTTTAATCAGCCGGTGCTGGACGAAGGCGGCGCCGGCCAGAGCGTGCTGGAAGCCACGGTGATGAACCTTTTGAATCCGGCCCCCTATATTTACTGGGGGTTCGTCTCCGGCCCTGTGCTGTTGCAGGCGTGGCGGACAACGCCGCCGGCAGGCCTTGCCTTCCTTCTGAGCTTTTATGGCACGCTGGTTGGCGGGCTGGCGTTGGTTATTTTTCTCTTTGGCACGGCGCGTCGCCTGGGACCACGCGTCAGCCGCGCGCTCACCGCGGTGTCGGCTCTGGCGCTCCTGTTATTTGGCCTATACCAGTTGTGGCAGGCGGCGTTTCCCGGCGGCGCGGTTTCGGTCTAGTTCCACCGCCGGGCGAGACCGGTCAATCCGAGTGGGAGGAAGGGGCGCCCGTCGCT
The DNA here is from genome assembly GCA_048620455.1 of Chloroflexota bacterium. Classification (GTDB taxonomy): domain Bacteria; phylum Chloroflexota; class Anaerolineae; order Promineifilales; family Promineifilaceae; genus JAAYYY01. The sequence goes on from JBMCFH010000001.1 coordinate 27,896, forward strand.
GTGTGGGCAAATAGGTCCTGCCCCTGGGGCGGATCTGCGGTCTGGGGGCGGGCCTGCACGAAGTACTCCGTACTCAGTATCGGTTTCATTTCTTCGTCTGGCAGGCGGCGGAAACGGCTGTCTGGGCCGAACTGTGTGCGGTGGCAGTTCCAGGCGCGCCATTTATCGTCGATAAAGCCGGCGACGTCCACCTGGACGCTGATGGCGTCGTCGAGCTGGCGCGCATTGGCGGCGCGGCCTTCGAGCAGCTCGTCGTAGCCGCTCACGTTGCCGCCGCGCGCCGCGACGCGGGCCTTGATCTTCTCGATGACGAAGTCGGGGACGATGGGGTAATAAACGCGATCTGTGCTCCAGGCCGGGCCCTGCGCCTGATAGCGCTGCGCATCGGCGGCAGCGTCTACGGCAGCGAGCGTGTAGCGGTTGACGGCGATGTGGTCGGGGTGTCCGTAGCCGCCATACGGCTCGAAAGTGAGCACAACCTGGGGCTGTAGGCGACGGATGATGTGCACCAGCCGCTCCACGACTTCGTGCGCCGGCGCGTTGACGAAGGCGTCGGGGTGTTCATTCTCGGGCGTGCCCGCCATGCCCGAATCCCGGTAGTTCAGAAAAATGAGGTCGGAGACGCCCAGTGCTTTCGCCGAGCAACGCATTTCCTGCTCGCGCACCTGGGGCAATGTTTCCGGCGTCGCCGCGCCCGGGCGTTGAATCTCGCCCGCCTCGCCGCGTGTAGCGACGACCAGCGCTACCCGGACACCCTGCGCCGCGTAGCGCGCCAGCGCCCCGCCCGCGCCTAAAATTTCGTCGTCGGGATGTGCATATACTGCGAGTAATGTTCGTTGTGGCATGGGCGCTATTTTAGCGGGGAATACGGGTTGGGAAAACCTGTGCTCCTGCCGGGCACTGACCGGTCGCTGGAGGAGCGCCGTCCGGGCCTACGAACGAGAAGCAGCCCGCAGCCGGACACTGTTTTGGGATGGGTCCTGTACTTCGATGGCGCCGTTGCGCCGCTGGAAGGGAATTGCGGCGGCGTCGAGGCGAGCGAGCAGGGCGTCGACGGCATCCTGTGAGGGCAGCAGGACGGCGAACCAGCGCAGGCCGGCTGCGTCGGCGGGGGGTGGGGGCGCACCGGCGCCGGCCCAGGTGTTGATGCCCACGTGGTGGTGATAGCCGCCGGCAGCGAGAAAGCTGGCGGCATGACCGTAGCGCACCATGAGATCAAAGCCCAGCACGTCGCGGTAGAATGCTTCAGATTGCGGAATGTTGGCCACGTGAAGGTGGATGTGTCCCATGGTGGTTCCCGCGGGCATGCCATCCCAATCGCCGTCGTCTTCGCTCAATTCCGCCAACAGGTCGCGCAGATCGAGGGGATCGGTGGCCATTTGCAGGCGGTCGCCGTCATAGGGCCATTCAGAGCGGGGGCGGTCGCGGTAGACTTCGATGCCGTTGCCGTCGGGATCTGCGAGGTAGATGGCTTCGCTCACCAGGTGGTCGGAAAACCCCTGTAGGGCCACGTTGCGGTTCATGAAGTGGCGCAGGGCGCCCGCCAGCTCCACGCGGTTGGGCAAGAGGAGGGCAAAGTGGTAGAGGCCGGTGACGCCGCGCACGACGCGCGCCTGGGGCACAGCCGTCAGCTTCAAAAGCTCGGCCTCGCCGGCTCCAAGGTGCGCCACGTTATCCTCGTGGCGCAATAATTTCAGCCCCAGACCATTCTGGTAGAAATCCAGGGAGCGTTCCATATCACTGATGGTTAATGAAACTGTGCCAATCTTCGTATCGGCGGGAAGTTTGTTGTCCATAGATTCCTCGGGTAGGGTGCTTGATCGTAACTAAGCCTGATCCCCATCCTGCTCCAGAAGCTCGTCCATCATCGACTGCACGAATTCGATCTCGTCGTGATTCACCGTGTGACCCATGCCGCGATAGATGCGCTTGGTGACCTTGCCCTGTAGCCTGCTCAGAACCTGTTCCGTCTCGTCGACCCGTTTCTTGGGGATATGTGGATCGACATCGCTGCAGCCCAGAAATACCGGCGTTCCCTGCAAGGAGCCGTCGTAATCGCGAGGCGTGCCCGGCGCTCCAATGAGACCGCCGCTCAGTGCAGCCAGGCCCCCGTAGCGACCGGCATTGCGTGCAACGTACTCGCTGGCGAGGCAAGCGCCCTGGGAGAACCCCAGCAGAATGAGGCGACGCCGGGGGATCCCCCCGTCGACCACGTGTTGCACCAGGTTGTCCAGCGTCGCCAGCGCCGAGCTAAGGTGCGGTTCGTTTTGCTCCAGCGGCGCCAGGAAGCTCTGAGGGTACCAGGTATTGTAGGCGGCCTGTGGCGCGAGATAGGCAAAGTGGGGCCGGTCAAGCTCCTGCGTCAGCGTCAGAATGCTGTCAGCCGTCGCGCCGCGACCGTGTACCAGGATCATCGCCGCCCGGGCATTGTCCAGTGCGGCTCCAGTGGTTCGAACAGGTTGTCTTTCGTGTATCTCTTGCATGTGTCCTATTGTAGCATGGATGGTTTGTGACTTCGCAAGGGGCGCGTCTGGGGTGAAGCCAGCGCGCCTGTAAAGTAGAAGCGGAGCCCGGATAGACGACCCGGGCTCCTGCTGGTGCGCTCCGTCTGTGACATCCGTAGTACGATGCCGAAAAGAAGCGGTTTACGCGGGGACGGTTTCCTCTTCTTCCTGTTCCTGGCGGATAAGCTCAACTTCAATATCGATCTTGATCTTATCGCCAACCAGGACACCGCCCGTTTCCAGGGCCTGGTTCCAGGTCAGGCCCCACTCCTTGCGATTGATGGTTGTGGAGGCGGAGAATCCGGCGCTCGTCTGGCCCCACGGGCTCTTAGCCATGCCGTGGTAGGTAACGTCCAGTACGACTTCGTTCGTCTGGTCGCGAATTGTCAGGTCGCCGGTGACGCGACCACTATCATCGTCCACCTGCTCAATCTGCTTGCTCTCGAAAATCAGGTATGGGTACTCTTCGGCATGCAGGAAGTCGGGCGAGCGCAGATGGTTGTCGCGGTCTTCCTCACGGGTGTTGATGCTACTGGCATCAATTTTGACGTGAATGTTGCTCTCTTCCGGTTTCTCTTCGTTAAAATCAATGGTCCCAGAAAGTTCCTCAAATTCACCGCGAACGGTGCTGATCATCATGTGCCGTGCTGAGAACTGCACGTGTGAATGCGCCTGATCAATTGTCCAACTCATCCGTTTTTCTCCTTTGCTTCCACTAAATAAACAGTTGCTATAGTCTTTCCTGAAAGTGGACTGTAGTCCGCTTCGTGTGTTAGAATAGTGGACCCGAGTCCGTTTGTCAAGGGACTTATGTTATAGTTAAATTAGAACAGTCACAGAACAGCCCCAGGCGGGCTGAGCTGATACAGTGTGGTGACAATGGATAAGAACATTCCACTTCCTGATGCGTTTTCTGCTTCTGAATCAGGGCGCGCCGAAAGGCGTGACGCGGCAGCGAACCGCGCCCGTATTCTGGAAACGGCGGAACGCCTATTCGCCGACCACGGCGTCTCACAGGTGAGCATGGCCGACGTGGCGCAGGCGGCCCAGGTGGGCAAGGGGACCCTCTACCGCAACTTTGCCAACAAGGGCGAGCTTTGCCTGTCGCTGATGGACGCTCAACTGCAGGCCTTTCAGGATGAACAGCTGAGCCAGATGCGGACGATGTCCCTGGAGCAGGTGTCCTATCTACAACAATTGGGCCACTTTTTGCAGGCGCTTGTGTCGTTCACCGAGCGGCACATGCCCTTGCTGTACGCTGCTCAGAAGCACAGCGATGCGCTGGATGAGGGCGAAATGCAGCGCCCCCATTTCTGGCAACATATGACGGTTCATGGGTTGTTGCGGCAGGCTGTGGCAGCCGGCGAGCTACCCGACGATCTGGACGTACCGTACACGACCGAGGCATTGTTGGCGCCTCTTTCTCCTCAAACCTTTCGCTTCCAACGCGAGGCTCTGGAATTTGACCTGGAGCGCATAGCAAGCGGTTTGCGTCAATTGCTCGCCGGTCTGGGCTGTCTGGCGTCGTCCGGCAACGGCGACTAACGCCAGCCGGCACACGCCTCTCTTCTCGCAATCTGTCTTTTTCCCGCGACGAGGCTACAATCGATACGGTGTAATGAGCGCCGGCTGGCGGCCTCAGGAGGAAGTCAAATGCGTATTCGTATCGAGCACTTTGCGTGGCGGGGGAAGGGTTGGACCATTGTTCTGGGTGGGGCCTTGTTCATTCTCATGCTGACGATTCGCCAGGTGGCGAGCGCGCCAATGGGCCAGACCCCTGCTGCGGACGAGGGGCAGGGCGATCATGTGCAGTGGATGCCTGTGGTCAAGAAAATACCCCCAGACTACGTCGCCGGGCCGGTGGGACCGGACTATGGGGTGGTATTCATGAGTTCTGCCGAGGATCCGGCGGATGAGCAGCAGTACCAGAATGCCCTTTCCACAGGCGCGTCGTGGAACCGGTGGCCCATTTACTGGCCCCTGGTTGAAACGGCGGAAGGCGAGTTCGACTGGAGCGCTCAGGATCGCACGGTTGAGGCGGATCTGGCTCACGGCCTGGACATCAATGCCATCTTGCTGGGCACACCCGGGTTCTATCAGACGGACGTCCAGCCGTTGCAGCCGGATGAGATACCGCGCCGCCCGCAGGGTGAAATCACGCTGTTTGCGCCCGAGCAAGCAGCACCGGTGGGGCTCTACGAGCCTGTCTTTGCCGATGGCACAGATACGCCGGGGGCGCAGAAGTCGATAAACGGGGCCAATCGCTGGGCGCGCTTTGTGAACGCTGCCGTCAACCGCTATAAACCGGGGGGCCTATTGGCGCAGGCCAACGGCTGGGACCCGGGCGTGGGCATTCGCCATTGGGAGATGTGGAATGAGCCAGAGCTCGAGAGTTTCTGGGACGGTTCCCTGGCGGATTATGCGCGGTTGTTGAAGGTCGGTTATCTCGCAGCAAAGCACGCCGATCCAGAGGCGCAAGTGCTGTTTGGTGGGCTGGCTAACTTTAATAGGCCCGAATACTATGAGGAAGTCCTGACCATCTACGATGATGATCCCCTGGCCCACGCCCACAATTACTTCCACGATATCCTGGCAACGCACAATTACAGTTGTTCGTGGCGCTCCTGGTACTATGTCTATCGCGCCGGAGGTACCCTTGCCAGCCGCGATCTGCAAAAGCCGATCTGGCTCAACGAGAGCGGCGTCTCTGCGTGGAACGATTACCCGGGCCCGGTCTGGGACTCCGGCAGCTGGTATCGCGCGACGATGCAGGAACAGGCTGATTTTGTCATCCAGAGCGCGTTTTATGCCGCTTTCGCCGGAGCGGACGTTATCTTTCACTTTCAGCTCTACGATGGCTGCGGCAACCAGCCGGCGGGCACCGATTTCCCACCGCACTATGGCGAGTTGTGCGACGACCAGGGTCGCCTGAAGTCGGATCCGGATTATCCCTGCGCCGGGGACGCCAACGGGCTCTTCAGCAATCCGACCGATGCAGCCTGCTTTACGCAGCACCCCGAACCGGAAACGGCGCGCCCCAATTACGCCGCGTACCGCGTGCTGACCACATATCTGCGCGATGCGCAACCCCTATGGCGCCGCAGGCCGGGCGGCGACGATCCTTACAACGGACCACAGGAATGGATCGCTTTTTACCGTCCGTCGACACGGGAGCGCATTGTGGGGCTGTGGGCGCGCTTCGGTCAGGACGAGGTAGCCGAGGTGCCCGCGATCAGCAACCGGGCCACGTTGGTGACGCCCGATGGCGCCACACGCGAGATTCAACCACAAGGGGGCGTCTACCGTTTGACATTGCCGGGCGCTACCAATCAAAATACCTGGTGTGGCGCAGAGAACCCGTACGCCATCGGCGGGCGGCCCTATATTTTGATTGAAACCGGCCCACGAAATCCATCTTAGAAACAGAGGTTATCTATGAAACCGATCTTGCGCGATTTTCCTGACTCCTTTGACACAGACCGTTTGACCATTCGGGCGCCGCGCGCCGGCGATGGGGCCGAGATGAGTGCCGCGATTCGCGATTCGTGGAGCGAGTTGCAGCAGTGGATGCCCTGGGCGACGGGCGATCCGCCTCCCGTGGAGGAGCACGAGGCGCGCCTGCGAGAGGCTCACGCCAAATTCCTGCTGCGCGAAAACCTGTGGCTGCTCCTGTTTCTAAAAGGAACAGACACGTTAGTCGGTAGCAGCGGTCTGCACCGCCCTAACTGGGACGTGCCCAGTTTTGAGATTGGTTACTGGGTGCGCACGCCCTACGGCGGGCAGGGGTATATTACGGAGGCGGTTAATGGCATTACCGCTTTCGCCTTCGACGTTCTGGACGCTCGCCGGGTGGAGATCCGTTGCGACTCGCTAAACGAGCGCAGCGCGGCTGTCGCCCGCCGCGCCGGTTATGACCTGGAGGCAACCCTGCACAATCACGAAAGGCATCATCTCAGCAACAAGCTACGTGACACGCTGGTCTTCAGCCGCACTGCGCCGGATTAGGTCGGCCTCGAGCAGGAGATATGGGCTACTTTCTTGACGATTCGAGGCTCAAATACTATACTCCCCTATAGTATACGTAAAGGAGTCAAGAAACGATGCCTTATTATCAATACAAGTGTCGCGAATGCGAAGAAAGTTTTGAGCGCCGGCTGCCGATGTCGGAGGCCAGCAGCACGCAGATCTGTCCCGAATGCGGCAGCGACGACACGCGCAAACAGTTAGGCGCTTTCTCTGTGGGCGGCAGCAAACCGGCGTCGCGCCCTGCAGTAGGGTCCGTCCCGAGTCCGTTTACCTGAGCAGGCGGTTGCTAGACAGGCAGGTTGCCTGTCAAGGGAGAATTGGCAGCGTGAAGGAACATTCTGAAGCGGCAAAAGAAGATTTGCAGAAACGCCTGCGACGGATCGAGGGTCAGGTGCGCGGTGTCCAGCGCATGATTGCCGCAGACCGCGACTGCCACGAGATCGTTCAGCAACTGAACGCTATTAACTCCGCGGTGCAGACGACGACGCGCCTGATGATGAGCGCTTATGCTAAAGATTGTCTGTTGGAAGCGGGTCTGGAAGAAGGCCGCCACGTGGATCATGTGGTGGATGATTTGATCGGCCTGATGGCCAAGATAAAGTAGGAGCACAATGAAACAACCTGAAATCAATCTGGCAAATGTTGTTTGGAATGGGGAGGGGAAGCAATTCACGGGCATTCTCGGCTCAGGGTACGAGTTCGACCTGGGCAGCCCCGCGGGACCTGAGGCGGGCAGCCCCATGGAGTTCTTGCTGGCGGGTGTCGCCGGCTGTACGGCAGTGGACGTTGTGGGCATGTTGGAAAAGATGCGACAGCCGGTCCATGGCCTGCGGGTGGAAGTAGCGGGGGAGCGCGCCGGCGAGTACCCGAAGGTCTATACTGTGGTGGAGATTGTTTACGTGATCGAGGGCGAGGATGTGGACCCATCCACCGTGGAAAAGGCGATCCGCCTGTCGATGGAGAAGTATTGCTCTGCCAGCGCCATCTTCAAAGACGCCGGCGTGGAGATTACGACCGATTACCGCATCCAGCCGGTCAAGGCGCTGTCGGGAGCCAACGGCTCGGGATAACGTCGGGCGCAGCCCCATATTCGAACGTGTTACGCCGCGGCAGCCGCCGCGGCGTTTTTGTTGTCAGGCGGGAGCGACGGGCGCTATTCGCAATCAGGTACTATCTACGCTATAGTTAAAACGCTCTAAAAAGAGGAAGAGGGCCCTGCCCACAAAGTAGAAGGATAGAATTTTGAGGACGGACGAAAAAGAGCGTAGAGATTGGTTCTGGTTAATTGTAATCATTATCATTGCCGCCGCTGCTATCTGGATGATCATGAATCCGGCTTATCCCGTGCAACCGGGATTGGACCTGCAGGGTGGTCTGCAGGTTTTGCTGGCGGCGGACGTTCCTGAGGAGGAGGCGGTTAGCCCCGATGATATGACCGCTGCGCGCCAGATTATCAGCCAGCGCGTCAATGGCCTGGGCGTTGCCGAGCCGCTGGTACAGATAGAGGGCGAACGGCGAATTCTGGTGGAGCTGCCCGGTATCGAGGACACGGCTCAGGCCATCGATCTGATTCAGGAAACGGCGTTGCTGGAGTTCATCGATACGGGTGCCAATCCCCTGCCCGAAGGTACCTGCGTGCGCACGACGCTTAATGAGGGTCGACCGTCTCCCTGTGAAGAGGAGGACGGTGTTGGAGAGGCGTCGACGTATGAGACAATACTGACAGGCGGAGAGCTAATCAATGCGTCCGCTGAGGCCGATACCTTCGGTCGCACGTTTGTGGCCTTTCAGATGACGCCGGAAGGCGGGCAAACGTTGGGCTCACATACAGCAGCCAACGTCGGTCGTTTTCTGACAATCGTTCTGGACAAGCGCGTCATCTCCAGCCCGCGCATTCAAGACGCTATCAGCGACCAGGGGACCATTACCGGCGACTTTACCCTGGAGGAGGCGCGAAATCTCGCGTTGCAGCTGCGGTTCGGGCGGCTGCCGGTCCCGCTGCGCATTGAAAGCACACGCGAGATCGGCGCGACGTTGGGAGAGCGATCCATCGATGCCAGCGTGCAGGCCGGCGTGATTGGCGTGGCCATCGTCCTGCTTTTCATGGCCATTTACTATCGTCTGCCCGGGGTGTTGGCCGATGTTGCCCTGATTCTGTACGCCTTGCTTAATTTTGCGATCTACAAGTGGCTCTCGGTGACGTTGACGCTTCCCGCGGTCACCGGCTTTCTCTTATCCACGGGCATGGCCGTGGACGCCAATATCCTGGTGTTCGAGCGCATGAAGGAGGAGTTGCGTCGTGGCAGCGGATTGCATAACGCGATTGCTGCCGGGTTCAGCCGGGCCTGGACGTCGATTCGCGATTCCAACGTGGCTACGCTGGTCATTTGTCTCATCCTCTGGGGCTTTGGCCGCAACTTCGGCGCCAGTATGGTGCAGGGCTTTGCCATTACACTGGCCATCGGCGTGTTGATCAGCATGTTCACGGCGGTCATTGTCACGCGCACGTTCGTCGGTCTAATCATGGGACGTGCGGCCGATTGGCTCAGTTCCCGTCCGTGGCTGCTGGGCTCCTGATAGGTCGCGCCATGGCGCCGGCACGATATAAAGCGATTGTAGATTGATTCAGGTGAGTTATGTTTAGACTTGTACAACGCCGTCGTTACTATTTCATATTTTCGGGCATCATCATAGGCATAGCCCTGGTGTCGATGATCATATCCATGATCCGCACCGGCTATCCCTTCCAGGTAGGCGTCGACTTTCAGAGCGGTACCCGGTTTGAGGTGCAGTTCACGGAGAGTGTGAACGAAGACGAGATCCGCGCGGTCTTCAATGATTTCGACGTCGCCAATCCCTCCATTACCTCGCTGCAGGGTGAAGAGTTGCAGAATGCGTGGCAGGTCAGATCAGAAGCGTTGAACCCCGATGAAATTGACGTGATTCTGGCCGCGCTCGCCGAACGAGTGGCGCCGTTGAACGAAGATGCCGTGCGCGTGGAGAGCGTCAGCGCCTCCGTGGCGCAGGAGGTCACCAGAGCGGCCGTTCTGGCTATTGTTGTCGCCGCGGTGCTGATTTTGCTATATATCATGTTCGCCTTCCGCCAGGTGCCCAATCCCTTCCAATATGGCGCCTCGGCCGTTATCGCCATGTTGCATGACCTTACCGTCATTTTCGGCTTCATCAGCGTGGCCGGTTTGTTCTTCGGCTGGGAAGTGGACGCGCTGTTCCTCACAGCGGCGCTTACCGTAGCCGGTTTCTCACTACAGGACACGATTGTGGTGTTCGACCGCGTTCGAGAGAACGTGCGCAAGAGCCCGCTGGAAGATTTTGAAACGCTCGTCAACCGATCGGTCCTGGAAACGATCCACCGTTCGTTAGCCACACAGCTAAACGCCATGTTCGTTCTGGTGGCTATCATGTTGTTTGGCGGCGCTTCCATCCGGCACTTTATCGCCGTGCTGTTCATTGGGCTTCTCAGCGGTACCTACAGCTCTATCTTTAATGCCGTGCCCGTGCTGGTGGCCTGGCAGATGCGAGCGGAGGCAGCATAGTGCGTCCGGCGCCCAGCCTCGTGCTTGTGACAGTTGGTGTGCTGCTATGCGCTTTTGTGGTTGCCTGTGACCAACAGCAGACGCCGACGCCGCCTGAAGCAGCGCCAGATGATGCGGCGGCGCCCACAGGAACGGCGGTCGTCATTCCTACCCTTTACCCCACAGATACCCCGTTGGCGAGTCCGGCAGCTACGGCGACGGCTACTGCGGCGGCGACGCCCAGCCCGCAAAGTACGATCGATTTTGAGCAGCCGGTCATTGAATTTCATTATCAGATTCCGGCTCTGGCTCTGGATCGCCGCCTGGAGGCCAATGTAGGTGGCCGGATTACGGTGGTAGACGAAACGCGTGGTGTGGCTGCCATTCGAGAGAACCAGGGCGGTGTGCTGCTTGAGTTACAAGATGCGTTGCCTCAGTTAGAGTTGCCAGCGTTGCCTGCCGAATGCGAGAGCTGTGTTTCCTTTTCCTATGAACTGCCGCTCGACGAGGAGTCGCGGCAAGGATGGTTAACGGACACAGTGATGTTGGCCAGTGTCGAGAATTACACCAGCGTCCTGCTGGGTCCCCATTTTCCACCGGGCACGGACCTGGGGCTGCGGCGCAGCGCCACTCCGTATGACGTGGCGCACTCGCTGGCGCTGACCGAAGAAGGGCAGTTGTGGCGCTGGCTGGCTACGGAACCGGAGGTGGCACAGCCGCAGCCTGTTGCCGAACTGGATGCGGAACTGCAGACTATCCTGGACGAAATAGAGCGCGAGGCGCTTGCCGAGGAGTATCGCGTGGCGTGCACGGGGGCGCCGGTGGAGACGCTCTATCTGGGCGACGACGCCGCGGTGGCGGACGATGAGACCGACGCGCAGGACTCCATCACAATTACTTGCCCCTCATTTTCGCTACCCAGCACGCTGCTGCCCCTCTACCTGCGCCTGGACGCGCTGATGGAGCCCCTGCTGGCGGAACAAGGAATGCCACGCCCGCCCCTGGAGATCCCGCTGGACACCATGGTTGATTACCAGCGGGGCGACGGCGCGCGCCTGACCTTGACCCTGGACGACCAGGCCTTGGTCACCGACGCGGAGGAGACAGTGATCACAGAGACGCTTACGGCAGGTCAGGTTATCTCCTTTAGCACCTCACTGCTGGAAGCGGACTTATTTGCACCGGGAATCGACGCCTACGTCAGCGGTGAGTCCGACAATTTGCTGCTGGTGCGTGGCACGCAGGGAATGGTCGAGGCGGCCTGGGACGGCTCGTCCGCTCCGGCGGCGCTCGCCGGCGATGTTGCGCAGCTAGATGAATTGCTGGAACAGCTGTTAGGCGAGGTAGACATAGGTGGTGAAGGCGATGAAGCGGATGAAGGTGAGCCGGATTCGGCTGCCACAGCCACGCCAACACCGACCGCGAGCCCGGAGCCATAGAAGCAAGCGCTTTGACACAGGAGCGCCTTGCTGCCGCAGTGCACCCGGTGAAGTCGCAGGCGCTCGCGATCACGCCAATCTTCAGACGGAGTAACGATGCAAGCATTAATCTTGAAAGACGGCGGGCTGCAATACAAGAAGGATTACGAACGGCCCGAACCACAGGCGGATGAAGCGTTGATTCGCGTGCGCCTGGCCGGGATATGCGCCACCGATCTGGAGGTGGTCCGTGGTTACGCCGGGTTTGAAGGGGTGATGGGACACGAGTTTGTGGGCATGGTCGAAGGGGCGCCCGATGCACGATGGGAGGGCCGGCGCGTTGTAGGCGGCATTAACCTGGGCTGCGGTCGCTGCGCCACGTGCCTGGCTGACGGCCCGGAGCATTGCCCGCACCGTACCGTGCTGGGCATCATCGACAAAGACGGGGTCTTCGCCGACTATGTTACATTGCCCATGGCCAATTTACAGCCGGTCCCCGATGGCGTTCCAGACGAAGCGGCAGTGTTTGTGGAACCGCTCGCGGCGGCTCTGCGCATCCGCGAACAGGTGCGGGTGCGGCCCACGGCCGATGTGGCCGTTGTAGGACCGGGACGGCTGGGCCTGCTGGTGGGCCAGGTGCTGGCGCTCGCCGGTACACGGGTGACTATGTTGGGGCGCAGCGAAGCGTCGTTGCAGTTGCCGCAGGAGCTGGGGCTAGGTACCGGACTGGCGCCTGACTTTGCGCAGGATACGTTTGATTTCGTTGTAGAGGCGACCGGCAACGAGGCCGGGCTGGCGGAAGCGTTGCGGCTGGTGCGCCCGCTGGGGACTCTGGTGATGAAAAGCACCTTTGCCGGCGCGGCGACGGTGGATCTGACGAAGCTGGTGGTGGGAGAGATCAACGTGGTCGGTTCGCGGTGCGGCCCGTTCGCGCCGGCGCTGCGGCTGTTAGAGCGCGGGGAGGTGGCGGTGGAGCCGCTCATAGACGGCGAGTATCCGTTGTCGAAGGCTGTGGAGGCGTTCGAACACGCGGCGCGGCCCGGCGTGCGTAAGATTTTGTTGCGGCCTTAACGGATTGGTCTAATTGCTGCGGTAGACGGTTGGTATTAGATGACCGGTTATTTCGACAGCTACGGTCACAAACCTCGTAAATCCCCCATGAATTTCTATTGCCTTTTGCCCTGAATTACGCTAAATTAGAACATATGAGCGAAAAAGTGATCCAGGCCAGCGAAATAGCTGAGTACGTCTTCTGCAACCGCGCCTGGTGGCTGAGCCGCGTCGCCGGTTATACGCCGGAGAATGTGGAGGAGCTAGCCAGAGGCGTGGCCTACCATCAGGCTCACGGGCGGGTGGTGCGGCAGGCGAGTGTGGCTCGAGGCCTGGCCTATGTACTGGTGTTCCTGGCAGTCAGCGTGTTTGTATTCTTGTTGATACGGGCAATTTAAGGATGGGCCTCCCTGGCATGGAAACCGGCTGGATGGCTCTCGGCCTGACGCTGATGTTGTTGGCGCTGGCGTTGGCCCTGAAGGCGCGACAGTGGTGGCAGGATAGCGGGTTGCCCTCCGGCGATGTGCTCTTCACGGACATGGGGACGTGGTATCCCCAGCAGGAGGCGCTCTACTCGCGCCCCCTGCAATTGGCGGGCCGGCCCGATTATCTGATCGAGCAGCCGGATGGTATGATTGTGCCCGTAGAGATCAAATCCTCTGCGGCGCCCGACGATCCTTATTTTGGTCACGTCATGCAGCTTGCAGCTTACTGCCTGCTGGTGGAGGAGGCCTATGGGGTGCGTCCCAGCCACGGCATTATCCAGTATCGGGACCGCGCCTTCTCCGTCAATTTTGACGAGCGCATTGAGGCCGATTTCTTCGCCGTTCTCGGCGCCATGCGTGAGGATTTGTGGGCGGGACAGGTGAATCGGGACCACCACAACTGGCGGCGCTGCGCCGGCTGTGGGCACCGAAGCCACTGCGATCAGCGGCTGGCCTGAGGGCGGCCCGGGCGCCGGCGGGCATTCCTTTCTTTGCCAAAGCTTCCCCTTCGGCACATAAAGTGTGGCTGTGTTTACGTGCATATGCCGTTATAATAGTCCGAACAAACTGCGGAGATTATACTTACGCATCGGAGGCTTTTTTGACGGCAATACAACGCGTTACCGGCATGCTAGACGTCTTGCCCGCGGAGCGGCGCTACTGGGATATGGTCGTGTCCAAGGCGCGCGACCTCGCCACGCGCTATGGGTTTGAACGTCTGGACGTGCCCATCATTGAATCTACAGAGCTTTTCGCGCGGGGTGTGGGTACGGCTTCTGACTTTTTCGTACAGAAAGAAATGTACACCATCCAGGAAGACGACGAGACGAGTATTACGTTGCGCCCTGAGTTTACGGCCGGTGTGGTTCGCGCTTATCTGGAAAATGGGCTGATGAACGAAACGCAGCCGGTTAAGGTCTATACGATTGGGCCCATCTTCCGCCGCGAACGGCCGCAGGCCGGACGCTATCGCCAGCACAGCCAGTTTAACTGCGAAATACTGGGCGAAATCGATCCTGCTGCGGACGTGGAAGTGATGATGCTGGCCATGGATCTCTACGGCGAGCTGGGATTTGAAGATCTGGGGTTTCAGCTAAACAGCACCGGCTGCCCGCAGTGCAAACCGGCTTATGTTGAAAAGCTGACGGCCTATCTATCTGAGCACAGCGACCGCCTGAGCGAGATCGACCGCGAGCGCATGCGGCGCAACCCATTGCGGGTCCTGGACAGCAAGGAACCGGGTATGGACGAGCTGTTGGCCCGCGCGCCACACATTGCCGACCATCTTTGCGCGGATTGCGACGATCACTTTGCCGATTTGCGACGGCTGCTCGATGCGCTGGGCGTGAAATACGCCGTCAACTTCCGCCTGGTCCGCGGCATTGACTATTACGTCAAGACAGTCTTTGAAGTATGGGCTGAAGGGATTGGAGCCCAGGCCGCGCTTTGTGGCGGCGGTCGTTACGATGGGGTGGCCGAGGCAATCGGCGGCCCGCCGACGCCGGGTGTGGGTTTCGGGAGCGGCATCGAACGTATCATCCTGGGCCTGCAAGAGCAGGGGATTGAATCGTTGCCCGCCGAACGGCCAGATGTGATGATTACCCACTTTGGCGGTGAGACCCGGGTTCAGGCCGTGGTGCTGGCGGACGAGCTACGCGATGCCGGCATTTCTACCTGGCTGGCCTTTGCGCGGGACCGGCGTAGCATGAAGAGCCAGATGCGCGAGGCGGACAAACGGGACGTGAGATTTACGTTGATAGTTGGTGAAGATGAACTGGCGCAGGGAAAAGTGGCCGTGCGGTCGATGGAAGGCGGCGATCAGCAACTGGTGGGCCGCTCGCAACTGGCCGGATGGTTGAAGGCGCACAGCGAAGGCTCGGGAACGCCATAGGAGCCCCGCGCCGGCGTGATGAACGCAAGCGAACGTATGAATGCAATCGGTGTCCTATACCATCCTCATAAAGACGAAGCGCGATCACTGGCCGGTGAATTGCAGCCGTGGCTTGAAGAGCGTGGCTGCCGGGCCTGGGTGGCGCGCGGACAGGATGGCCAGGTCGATAACGAGCAGCTGAAAAATCGCGTGGCCGGCACTGACTTGCTGGTTGTGTTGGGCGGTGACGGCTCCACGCTGCGCGCGGCGAAGTTGGCTGCGCCCCACGACGTGCCCATATTCTCCATCAACCTGGGCCGCGTCGGCTTTCTCAGTGAAGCGGCGCCCGGTGATTGGCCGGAGCGGCTGGAACGGGTGTTGCGCGGTGATTTCTGGCTGGAACGGCGTCTGATGTTGCAGGCGACACTGCAGCGAGAGGGAGCGACGATTCAGAACTTTTCTGCCCTCAATGACGTCATCGTCGGCCGCGGCTCTCAGGCGCGTGTCTTACACCTGCACCTGTATGTGGATGATATTCTGGTGACCACGTATACCGCCGATGGCCTGATCGTCGCCACGCCCACCGGGTCCACGGCTTACGCCATGGCCGCCGGTGGGCCGTTGCTGCCGCCCGAGCTATTGAATTTCCTGGTGGTGCCGGTTGCTCCGCACCTCAGCCTGGACCGCGCCGTTATATTGCACGAAGAGGCGGTGGTAGCCATTGTGGTTGAAATGGAGCATGAAGCAACGGTGGCTGCAGATGGTCAGAACACCATGGCGCTAAAGAGCGGCGACCGCGTGGTGATTTGCAAGCACAGCGCCAGTACCACGTTCGCACGCGTGGACGACTCCAGCTATTTTTACCATCGTCTCATGGAACGGCTGGGGTTCTGGCATCCCCACAAGGCGGAGTAGGAAAGGGTTAATTGTCTATGGAAGTGATGAGTCCGCGTATCCGTTCGCTATTACGACAGGCGCAAAAGACGGCGCGTATCGGCAAGCGAGCGGCGGCGCAACAATTATACGAGGAAATCCTGGAGGAATCGCCGGAGACGGTACAGGCCTGGCTGGGCCTGGCCCGCGTGACGCGTGATTCACAGGTGAGGCAGCGCGCCTACGAGAAGGTTCTGGAACTGGATCCGCAAAACGAGGCGGCGCGGGAGCATCTGGGCCACCCACCGGATGGGGATGCGAGGCATCAGGCGCCGGCTCCCACAGCAGAAAACCGGCTGCCACGTCCAGAGCCAGAAGAGCCAACACCGGATCCGGATGCATTCGACACGCGGCAATGGTTGGAGGAAGCGACGAAACGACGCCCCTTTGAAGGCGAGGATGGCGCCGGCGTGCGGCAACCGGATGCAACGGGCGGGCAGCCCTCGGCGGCGCCGGCAGCGCCGCAGGAGCCCGTGACTCCGCCGGTTGGGGAACCGGCTGACGTGGACGATGACGACGACGAAGAGGTGCTCTACTGCTACCGGCACCCGCAGCGCGAAACCGGATTGCGCTGCTATACGTGTAACCGGCCTATTTGCACCAGCTGCGCGCAGCACACACCGGTTGGTTACCGTTGCCCACAATGTATTCGCGAAGCGCAGGATGTCTTCTTCGAGGCCGGGATTCTGGAGTACGTGCTGGGCATTGCTGTGGCCCTCCTGTTGGGATTGATTGCCGGTTACATTGCGCCGCGAATCGGCTTCTTTGTGATCTTCATTGGGCCGGCGGCAGGCACGTTGATCGGCCGGCTTGCCTTCCGCGCCGCACGCCGCCGCCGTGGGCGTTACCTGCCTCACCTCGTGGCGGCGATGGTGGCCATTGGCGGATTCTTGCCCGTGGGCCTGCCGTTGCTCCTGGCGATGTTTACGGGCGGGGTTTCAGTCGGTCGTCTGGGCTTTGGACTGCTGTGGCCTGCCATCTACGTGTTTTTGGCCACGGGCGCTGCCTATTATCAGATGAAGTAGGAGCCACTGTCTCCTGATGAACTATGATATCTGAACTCTATATCAAAGACTTTGCCATTATCGACGAGCTGCGCCTGCAGCTCTCCGCGGGCTTCATCGTGATGACAGGTGAGACCGGGGCCGGCAAGTCGATTATTCTGGACGCCATGATGTTGCTGCTGGGGGGTCGGGCCGACACGACCATGGTGCGCGCCGATTGCGAGACGGCGTACGTAGAGGGTATTTTCAACCTCCCGCCGCACTATGCGGAGGCGATTGCTCCCTTGCTGGCAGAAGAGGGCGTGGAAAGCGGCGACCCGGACACGCTGCTGCTGGCGCGCGAGGTGCGCGTGAACGGCCGCAATATCTGTCGCGTCAACGGGCGCGCCGTCACCCTGAACTTTATGAGCGACGTGAGCGAAGCATTGGTGGACATCCATGGACAGGGCGAGCATCTTTCTTTGTTGCGCCCGCGCTCACACCTGCCCCTGCTGGATGCCTACGCCGGGTTGCAGGAGGAGCGCCGGGAGCTGACGCGCGAGGTACGCGCCTTGCGCAAGATTGAGGAGGAGCTGGCCGATTTGAAGCACAACGCGCGCAACATCGCCCAACGCATCGACATGTTGGAGTTCCAGGTGTCCGAAATTGACGCTGCTCGTCTGGAGATCGGCGAGGAAGAGGAACTGCGCAAGGAGCGGGCTCGTCTGGGGAATGTCGAGCAGCTATTGGAGAACGCTAACGAGGCGCTGGCTCTGTTGCAGGGCGTGGACGATGATATGCCCGCTGCCGTCGATCTCTTAAGCCAGGCGGAGCGGTCGCTGGGTCAGCTGGCGCGGCTGGACGAGACGAAGGAGCCGTGGCTGGAGCGCCTTCAGGGATTGGTGTCCGAGTTTGACGAGTTGAGCGCCGAGTTGCGCTATTACCAGGAAGAACTGGAGTTTAATCCGGGCCGGCTCAGCTTTGTGGAGGAGCGGCTGGAGCTGATCAACACGCTGAAGCGCAAGTACGGCGATACGGTTGAAGAGATCCTGGCCTGGGGCGAGCGGGCGCAGAAGGAATTGGAGGAGATCGGCTTCAACGAGGAGCGGGCGGATTCGCTGGCAGAAGAGGTGGAGGAGTATCTGCAGCGCATCGGACGTATGGCCCAGGCGCTTTCCCAGAAACGGCAGAGTGCGGCTGAGGCGCTATCCGACGCGGTGGAAGCCGAGCTCGCCGACCTGAATATGGCCGGAGCGCGATTCGCCGTCAATTTCGAGCGCATCGCGGACGAGAGCGGCGTGTATGTGGAAGGCGAGCGCTTTGCGTACGATGATTCGGGCATCGACCGCGTCGAGTTTCTAATTTCCACCAATCCCGGCGAACCGCTAAAGCCAATGGTGCGGGTCGCCAGTGGTGGCGAGACTGCGCGTCTGATGCTGGCGCTGAAGACGGCCCTGGCGCGCGTGGACGAGACGCCTACACTTATCTTCGACGAGATCGACCAGGGTATCGGCGGTCGTGTAGGCGACGTCGTGGGCCGCAAGCTGTGGGGGCTGGCTGCCCAGGGCGAGCATCAGGTGATTGTGGTGACCCACCTGCCTCAGCTGGCAGGCTATGGCGACGCGCACTTCCACGTGAGCAAGGGCCAGCGTGCGGGCCGTACGGTGACCGACGTGACGCCGCTGGACGACGGCGGGCGCGTGGCGGAGCTGGCGGCGATGTTGGGCACGCACGACGACGCCGCACGCCGCGGTGCAGAATCGATCCTGGCGCAGGCGGCGGAAATGAAGAGGCAGCCGGCGCAGGCGTTGTAAGCGCTGGTGAAACACCAATAGAACGTTAACGTTGGCCTCTTGGGAAAGGGACCAACGTCTGATAAAATAGATGTTCGCGTGACCCCGGTCATTCCGGCCGGGGTTTTCGTTTGTAGCAGACGCTCCAGAAACAAGTGTGAAAGTATCGGATATGATGGGAACAATGACCATGAGCAGGGAAGGCGCCCTGACGACAAGAGAAGATTTGCGCAATGTGGCCATTATCGCTCACGTGGACCACGGTAAAACCACGTTGGTCGACGGTATGTTGCGACAGGCCCACGTCTTTCGCAGCAACCAGCAGGTGGCGGAACGCGTGCTCGATTCTAACGATCTGGAACGGGAGCGCGGTATTACCATCCTGGCCAAGAATACGGCAATTTCGATTTCCGATCCGGAGAGCGGCGCGCCGGTGAAGATCAACATCGTGGACACGCCGGGCCACGCCGATTTTGGCGGCGAAGTGGAGCGCGTGTTGAACATGGTCGACGGCGTGCTGCTGTTGGTAGACGCTGCCGAGGGGCCTATGCCTCAGACCCGTTTCGTCTTGAAGAAGGCGCTGGAGCTGGGTCACCGGGCCATTGTCGTCATTAATAAAGTGGACCGCCGCAATGCGGATCCGGACCGCGTGCTCAACGAGACGTTCGATCTGTTCATCGAACTGGGCGCATCGGACGAGCAGGCCGACTTCCCGGTGATCTACACCGTTGCTACGGAAGCGGCGGCCGGCCGCACGCCGTCCCTGGGGCCTGACTTGCAACCGCTGTTCGAGGCCATTCTAGAGGAGATCCCGCCGCCTGTGGTCGACGAGTACGCACCGCCACAGATGCTGGTCACCACGTTGGATTACGACAACTACCGCGGGCTGACGGCGATTGGACGCCTGTTTCGCGGCCGTCTGCGCGCCGGGCAATCGCTGGCGCGGGTGACCCTTGGCGGCGAGGTCGTTCTGGAGCAGGCGCCTTATCTCTACGTGCACCAGGGTCTGAAGCGCGTCGAAGTTGAGGAGGCGTTAGCGGGCGAGATTGTGGCCATTATGGGTCTGGAGGATGTGGCCATTGGCGAGACGCTGGCCGATCCAGAAGCGCCGCTGGCCCTGCCGCGCATCACGGTGGAGGAACCCACCGTGCGCATGAGTTTTGGCGTGAATACGTCGCCGTTCGCCGGCCGGGAAGGACGCTGGGGCACGTCACGCCGCCTGCGCGAGCGCCTGAACGAGGAGCTGAAGCACAACGTCGCCCTGCGCGTGGATGAAACGGAAAGCGCCGATACATTTATCGTTTCCGGGCGCGGCGAGTTGCATCTGGCGATCCTCATCGAAACGATGCGGCGCGAAGGGTATGAGTTCCAGGTCTCACGACCCGAGGTAATCTTTCGCGAGGGAGAGAACGGGCAGAAGCTGGAACCGTATGAAGAAGTACACATCGAAACGTCGGCGGATACCGTCGGCGCGGTGGTCGAGATGTTGGGCAAGCGGCGCGGCGAGATGCGCAACATGCGCACGCTTTCCGACGATACGGTTGCTCTGACCTACGTGATTCCCACTCGCGGCATGTTGGGCTTCCGCCACCAATTCCTGACCGCTACGCGCGGCGCGGGCATCGTCAACACCGTTTTTCACGGCTACGAGCCGTTAGCCGGCGAGATTAGCGAGCGCGAGCAGGGCTCGCTGGTGGCCTGGGAAACAGGCAGTACAACCACGTTTGGATTAGAGAACGCCGAGCAGCGGGGCGAACTGTTTGTGGGGCCCGGCGTCGAGGTTTACGGTGGCATGGTCGTGGGCGAACACCAACGCCCGGGTGACCTGGACGTGAACGTTTGCAAGCGCAAGCAACTGAACAACATGCGCAGCGCCATCCGCGACATCGACGAGCGGCTGACGCCGCCGCGCCAGATGAGCCTGGACGAGTGCATCGAGTACCTCAGCGCCGACGAACTGCTGGAGGTCACGCCGCGCAACTTACGCATCCGCAAGCGGGTGCTGGACAAGCGCGAGCGCGAGCGGCAGGCCAAGCGGCGGCGGGATATGCTGAGTCAGTGACGGCGGGCGCGCGTTTACTGCTCTGCCGCGCTCGTGTTTTCCAGCAAATAATCGATGGCCGCTTGAAGCTGGGTGTCTTCCGGCGCCTGGTCTGGGTCAGGGCTCTCTTCAGGCAATTCAACCTCAATATCTGGCGTCAGGCCGCCTTCCCCTGTCCCCACGCCTACCCAGTTGCCATCAGGCGTCAGCCAGCGCGCGGTGGTGATTCGGACGCCGCCCCCGTTGCTCAGGGCGTGCCAGGTCTGTACGGTGCCCTTTCCAAACGTCTCAGTGCCCACGAGGACGCCTCGTTCGCGGTCGCTGATGGCTCCGGCCAACACCTCAGAAGCGCTGGCGCTGCCTTCATTGATCAAGACCACGATGGGGATATCCTGGGCCAGACCCTCGTCGTCCGACTCAAAGACGCGCTCCTGGCCCGAGCCAAAGCGCTCGCGCAAGATGACGCCCTCGCCGAGGAACTGGTCGGCGACGTCGACCGCCGTACTTAGCCCGCCGCCGGGATTATTGCGCAAATCCAGAACCAGCCCGCGCGGATTCTCCGCCAACAAGGGTTCCAGTGTGTCCTGCAGCTCCTCCTCCGTGCGGTTCCCGAAGCGGTTAATGCGCAGGTAGATCACGTTCTCCTCCAGCATTTCGCCGCGCACACTGGGAATCTCCACCACTGCGCGCGTGACTTCCACTTCGAACGCCTCTCCGTTGCGCTCGACGACAAGGTCCACGGTGGTACCCGCCGGTCCGCGTATCAGCTCGGCGGCCTCTGTCAGGTCCAATTCACTCAGATCCTCGCCGTTGGCTTCCAATAGCACGTCGCCGGGCAGCAGGCCCACCTCCTCGGCCGGAGATCCTTCAAAGGGGGAGACGATGGTAATGCGTCCCTCGACCATTTCTACGAGCACGCCAATGCCCTGCAGCTCGCCCTCCATACTCTGGCGGGCCGACTCTTCCAGGGCCGGCGGCAGATAGCGGGTATGTGGATCTTCGAGCGTTTCGAGCATGCCGTCGATGGCCCCTTCGGTCAGCGTCTGGGGATCGACCGGTTGTTCGTAGTAGCGGTGGCTGACCAGATTCCACGTTTCCCAGAAGGGATCGAAATGGTCGGCCGCTTCCGGGGGAATTCGCGATGACGCCAGGCCAAGCTGGTTCAATGGCCAACCGGAGTGGCCGAGCCACAGACCACCGCCAAAGAGTATGAGACTGTAGAAAAAGAACAGAACGACGGCAACAGATTTTCTTTCCATGGATGACCTTACTGTACTCAGATTACTGGAAAAGCTATTTTACGATAGCTTCATTAGCGTAATGTTGTAAAGGGCAGTATGGTTTGCAGGCAGTGCGCAAGGCAACGCCGGGCTTCGTGGTGCAAGCGTCTGTTTTGCGTAGCGCGGGCGTCTTTGATGGCTTCAGCCCCTGTGTTAGAATGTCTGGCAGCGAATAATCGGGAATCGAATTCAATTGTGTTAGATCTTGGTATCGTCATCGTCAATTATAACGTGTGCGCGCTGTTGCAGCGCTGTTTGACCACCGTTTTTGCCAGCGAAGGAGATTTTCGTTACGAGATTTGTGTCGTCGACAACAACTCCGGCGATGGCTCTGTGGCCATGGTACGCCAGCAGTTCCCGGACGTGAAGCTGATTGCCAACGACGAGAATGTGGGCTATCCGGCGGCCAACAACCAGGGTCTGAAGGCCCTGGGCGTGCAAAGCGACACATCGCCACGTTACGCGCTGCTGCTGAACCCGGATACGGAGTTGCCGGCCGATGGCCTGGCCCGCCTGCTCTGCTACATGGACGAGAACCAGGACGTAGGCGTGGTTGGCCCGCGACTGGTCTTGCCCGACGGCAGCCTGGACCTGGCCTGCCGGCGCGGCTTCGACTCTATGTCCGCCCTCTTCTACCGTATGGTGGGGCTCAGCCGCCTCTGTCCGAAATCGCGCCGCTTTGCACGTTACAATATGACCTATCTGGACGAATGGGAGCTGGCCGACGTCGATTCCGTGGTTGGCGCGTTTATGCTGGTGCGCACGGCGGCCCTGGATAACGTTGGCCTGCTGGATGACCGTTTTTGGATGTATGGCGAGGATCTGGATTGGGCCAAGCGGATCAAGAGTGAGGGCTGGCGCGTTGTCTATAACCCGGATGTCACCGTGCTGCACGTAAAGCGAGCTTCCAGCCGCCAGAACCCGCGGGCGCAGACCGAATTCTACCGGGCAATGCTCATTTTCTACTATAAACATTATCGGACTACAACCGCGATCTGGTTGCACGTGCTGGTGCTTCTTGGTATTGCATTGAAGGGGGGCAGGGCTGTGTGGTCGGATGTGTTATCCGGACCCAGAATTTTGAACAGACCTCGCTTCGGCGCTTAGGCAGTATGAAAACGCAACAAGTTCGTAATCTGTACGCTGTATCACTCATATTCTTAGATGCGCTGTTGGTGATGGCCGCATTTGTTCTGGCCTATCGTCTGCGCATTATGATCCCCTTTCCCGCAGAGATTGAAAACCTGTATCCCTTCTCTACCTATGTGGGGCTGATGGTGGTGCAGGTGCTGGCTATCGTTCTGGCCCTGCTCTTTAACCGCCAGTACTATATTCCTCGCGCTATTTCTCGCGTGGATCAGCTTTACGCGGTGTCCGCCAGCGTCTCCATCGGCATGATCGTGTCCATCGCCGTATCCGCCTTTTTCTTCAAGGGAACTGCGCTGGAGGCGGACTATCCGCGGGTGATGATCATCTACGCCTGGCTGTTGTCCATCGTGTTCATCATGTTGGGCCGTGCGGTGCATCAGGTGGTGCGCGACGTGCTGCGCGACCGCGGCGTGGGCAAGGATCGGCTGCTGATCGTGGGTACGGGGGATATAGCGCGCATCATTATCCAGCGCATCTTGTGGTCTCCACAACTCGGTTACGAAATGGTCGGCATCGTACACAATCCCGGCAGCGAGACGTCGGTGCTGGGAGTGCCCGTGCTGGGGCCCGTAGAAGAGTTGCCGGAGTTGATCGACCAGTACGACATTGACGAAGTGATTGTGGCGATTCCCGAGAAGGGGCACCGCGAGGTCGTACGCGTCATCTCTTACTGTGAGCGCGGGCGCGTGTCTATTAAGGTATTCCCCGACATTTTCCAGTTTGTAACCACCGATGCGGGTATCGACGATCTGGGCGGGCTGCCGCTGCTGACGGTGCGAAATTTCGCCATGCGCGGCTACATGCTGATCGTCAAGCGGCTGATGGACGTAGCCGGCGCCGGTTTTGGCCTCGTTGCCTTTTCGCCGCTCATGATGCTGGTTGCAGTCGCCATCAAACTGGAGTCCCCGGGTCCGGTCTTTTTCGTCCAGGAACGGATGGGTCTGGACGGGCGACCGTTTAAGATGATCAAATTCCGTTCGATGCGCTCCGATGCCGAGCAGGAGGGCCCCGGCTGGACGGTGGACGACGATCCCAGGCAGACAAGGCTGGGTCGCCTGCTGCGGCGTATCGACATTGACGAGCTCCCTAACCTGATCAACGTACTTATCGGCGAGATGAGTCTGGTTGGACCGCGCCCTGAACAGCCTTATTACGTGGACGAGTTCCGCAAGACGGTGCCGCGCTATATGGAGCGCCACCGCGAGAAAGCGGGTATGACGGGTTGGGCGCAGGTCAACGGTCTGCGTGGCGACACCTCCATTGTGGAGCGAACCAAGTACGACCTGTGGTATACGGAGCACTGGTCGGTGCTGTTGGATCTGAAGATCCTTTTGCGCACGGTGTGGCAGACGCTGACGGGGCGCTCGAACCGCTCGGTGACGTAGACGCGCATTATCGGGGTATGGGAGCCGCACAAAGACGTAACGTTGCTCGCTACAGTGGCGCTGCTGCGCTTCCCTCTAACACCATTTTTATTTGACGCCTATTTTTGCCCATGTTATGATGGGGAACGGGCATGTTTAGCACTCACCGATTGAGACTGCTAACGCCTGAACCCAGACGTCCGCACCCAGGAGTAACATACGTTTTGCGAGGATATGGCTGAGCAACTTTCGGAGCGACAAGAGCACATTTTAGGGTTGGTGGTCCGCAGCTACATCGAGACCGGCCGTCCCGTCGGATCCAAGACCCTGGTGGAGGAATATAACCTCGACGTCAGCTCAGCCACCGTGCGCAATGAACTGGCTGTGTTGGACGAACTGGGCTACCTGCATCAGATGCATACGTCGGCGGGCCGCGTTCCAACAGAGGGCGGCTACCGCTACTTTGTGCAGCGGTTGTTGGGCGAGTTTGAGCTTCCTGTTCGCGAACGGCAGATGATACGCCACCAGTTCCACCAGGCGCGCCTGGATATGGAACAGTGGATGCGACTGGCGGCGGCTATTCTGGCGCGTACGTCGCAGGGAGCCAGCGTGGTGACTGCGCCACGCCCGCGCCCCAATCGCTTCAAACACGTCGAGCTTATCTCCACGCAGGGCCGGCTTGTGTTAATGATCCTGGTCCTATACGGGGGCGACGTGAAGCAGCAGATGTTGACGCTGGCGGAGCCGCTGGAACAGGAGCGCCTGAGCGCGGCGGCGGAGCGTCTGAATGCCACATTCGACGACCGTACAGCGGACGATATCAGCGCGCGCCTCAGCCAGCTCGACAACATGGGCCTGGAAGAAGAGGTGGCGAGGCTGATCATCGACGTCTTGCGATTGGCCGACACGCGCAGTATCAGCGACTTTTACCGCGACGGCCTGGTCAACCTTCTGGAGGACGAAGGGACGCGTCCGGCGGTTCGCGTGCTCGAAGAACGGACATTGTTAGCCGACGTGTTATCGCAGGCGATTGACCCGGGTACGTCGGGCGTTCAGGTTATCATTGGCGGCGAAGGACGCTGGGAAGAGTTAAAGGATTGTACTATCATCGTGTCCCGTTACGGGGTCCGCGAGGATCTGTCGGGCGAGCTGGCGGTGCTTGGTCCCACGCGCATGCCCTATAGTCGTAACATTTCGGCCGTGCGCTACGTGGCCGACATCATGAGCGGTTTTGTTTCCGATTATTATCTGGACAAGTCACTCAGTCTGGGACCGCCCGAATCCGAAACTTAGCCGGCGACTCCCGGGCCGAGAGTCGATCCGGTTTCCTTATTGAATGCAATTCGATCCGGTGTGGCGACGCGTGATGAGCCGGATCTGTGAGAGGTGAAATAGTGGAAAAGCAAGACCTGAATCAGGAAGCTGAACAGGAAGAAGTAGAAGTGCAAGTGAACGTTGTAGACGAGGCCAGCGACGACGAAGCAGCTACAGAGGAAGGCGAGGAGCCCACGCTGGAACAGCGCCTGCAAGAAGTAGAGGCACAGGCGGCTGAGTATCTGGAAGGCTGGCAGCGGGCGCGGGCGGAATTCGCCAACGCGCGCAAACGGTTGGAGCGCGAGCGCAGCGAAGCGCGGCGCAATGCCACCATTGACGTGGTTTCTAAGTTGCTGCCGGTGCTGGATGACTTTGAGCGGGCGCTGGAAAACGTGCCCGAGCACATTGCCGAAGAAAGTTGGTTTGAGGGCGTGGCCCTTGTGTACCGTAAGCTGGCCAGTATTTTGGAAGATGCCATGATTGAGCGCATTGAGGCTGTGGGCCAGCCATTTGATCCGAACGTGCACGAGGCCGTCCTGCAGGAAGAGTCAGACGATCATGAGAGTGGCACGGTAATTAAGGAACTGCAGTCAGGCTATCGCCTGAACGATCGCGTCATCCGTCCGGCCATGGTTGTTGTGGCTGCGTAGCGTTTTTGTTGGTGGCGGGTAGTGGTCGCCGTTGCGCGATCTGCCAGCGAGTGGTCGCCGGCCATCCGGCGCCAGAGTAACATAGGAGCATGAAACATGGGAAGGATCATTGGCATTGATTTAGGAACCACGAACTCGGTGGCTGCCGTGATGGAAGGTGGAGAACCGTCTGTGATACCCAGCGCGGAGGGAGGACGTCTATTTCCCTCTATGGTGGCCGTAAACCCCAAGACGGACGAACGCATGGTGGGGCAGGTTGCCAAGCGCCAGGCGGTTGTCAATCCACAGAATACGATTTCGTCTGTGAAGCGCTTTATGGGGCGCAAGTTCGAAGATCCGGCCGTGCGGCGCGCGCGCGAGTACGTTTCATACGAAGTGCGCGAGGCAGCCAACGGCGACATTCGCGTGGTGATGAACGATCGTGAATATTCGCCGCCGGAAGTTTCGGCCATGATCCTGCAAAAGATTAAGGCGGACGCCGAGGCCTATCTGGGCGCGCCGGTGACCCAGGCTGTGATTACGGTGCCGGCCTACTTCAACGATAGCCAGCGCCAGGCGACGAAGGATGCCGGGAAAATCGCCGGTCTTGAGGTGTTGCGTATCGTAAACGAACCGACCGCCTCGTCCCTGGCGTATGGTCTGGGCAGCGATGCGGACGAGGTGATCGCCGTCTACGATCTTGGCGGCGGGACCTTTGACATTTCCATTTTGGAAGTGGGCGACGGTGTCTTTGAAGTGAAGAGCACCAACGGCGACACCTTCCTGGGCGGCGATGACTTCGACCAGCGTGTCATCGACTGGGCCGCCGAACAGTTCAAGATGGACCAGGGGATTGACCTGCGCAACGACCGGCAGGCGTTGCAGCGCCTGCGTGAAGCGGCGGAAAAGGCCAAGATTGAGCTGTCGACAACGGTGCAGACGGAGATAAATCTACCCTATATCACCGCCGACTCGTCCGGGCCGAAGCACCTGACGGTGACCCTGACCCGCTCCAGATTCGAGCAGTTGACGGAGGATTTGATCAAGCGCACCATCGAACCGATGCGCCGCGCCCTGCAGGATGCGGGTGTGACGACCTCTGAGGTGGACGAGGTGGTGCTGGTTGGGGGTATGACGCGCATGCCGGCTATCCAGGAAGCGGTCCGTGACTTCTTCGGAAAGGACCCCCACAAGGGCGTCAACCCGGATGAGGTGGTCGGTGTTGGCGCGGCGATTCAGGCCGGCGTCCTGGGCGGCGAAGTCAAGGACGTGTTGTTGCTGGATGTGACGCCGCTGACCCTGAGTATTGAGACCCTGGGCGGCGTCGCCACGGCGCTTATCGAGCGCAACACCACAATTCCTACGAAGAAGAGCCAGGTGTTTTCGACCGCGTCCGAAGGCCAGACTCAGGTAGAGATTCACGTGGTGCAGGGCGAGCGACCGATGGCTGCCGATAACAAGAGCCTGGGACGCTTCATCCTCGATGGCATTCCCCCGGCTCCTCGCGGCGTGCCGCAGATTGAGGTAACTTTCGATATCAACGCCGACGGTATTCTGAACGTGAGCGCCCGTGACAAGGCGACCGGTCGCGAGCAGGCCATGCAGATAATCCCGTCCAGCGGGCTGAGCGATGATGAGATTGAAGAGATGGTGCGCGAAGCGGAGGAGAATGCCGCCGCCGACCGCGATCGCAGGGCCACCGTAGAGGCGCGAAACCTCGCCGATTCAGCCATTTACAGCGCCGAAAAGTTCCTGCGCGAGAATGGAGACAGCGTGCCCCAGGCCAACCGCGAGGCGATTGAGAGCCAGGTTGAGCAGGTCAGGACTGCACTGCAGGGTGAAGATACGGACGCGCTGCGCACCGAAGCCGGCAAATTGCAGCAGGCAATGCAAGAGGCAGGCGCGGCGATGTATCAGGCGCAAGGGGCCACGGGCAACGGGTCGGCGCAGCCCGGGGCCGGCGAGGATGATGCGGACGAGGATGTCATTGAGGGCGAATTTAGCGACGCGTAAACGAATTTGATTTTGGGAAGTACAACGTATTGGGTATTGTCGTTCGCCTGCCTGATTCTTAGGATGGTGGAGCGACGCGCAATACGCAATACGGCAGGTAGTTATGGCACGTAAAGCTGATTACTATGACATTTTGGGCGTAGCCCGCACGGCGAGCAAAGCGGAAATCAAGAAAGCTTATCGCCGTCTGGCTCGCCGCTATCATCCCGACGTCTCGGAGGAAGATCACGCCGACGAGAAGTTTAAGGAGATCAGCGAAGCGTATGAAGTGCTGTCCGACGATAAAAAACGGGCGGCTTACGATCGGTTCGGCCACGCGGGCGTGCGCGGCAGCGGCGCGGGCGGATTCGAGGATTTCGGATTTGGCGGTGTAGCCGACATTTTCGAAGAGTTCTTCGGCGGCTTCTCGGGAGGATCCCGGCGTCGCAAGCGCGGGCCGCGTCGAGGCGCCGACCTGCGCTACGATATGGCGGTGACCTTTGAGGAAGCGGTTTTCGGCACGGAGAAGGAGATCGAAATTCGCCGACCGGAGGTGTGCCCCACGTGCGGTGGCACGGGCGCGGAGCCGGGTACGCAGCCAGAGCGCTGCACGCAGTGTAACGGCAGCGGCGAAGTGCGGCGGGTTCAGCAGTCTATTCTGGGCCAGTTTGTGAACGTGTCTACGTGTCCTAACTGCCGTGGGCAGGGAGAGGTTATCACGTCGCCCTGCCGCACCTGTCACGGTCGCAAGCAGGTGCAACAGCAGCGCAAGCTGAAAGTGCACGTGCCTGCGGGCATCCGCAACGAGCAGCAAATTCGTCTGACGGGCGAAGGAGCGCCGGGCAGCGACGGCGGTCCTCCGGGCAACCTATACGTGGTTGTGCGCGTTGACGACCACCCGGTTTTCCAGCGCCGCGGCGACGACATTTTGATTAACCTGGAGATAAACGTGGCTCAGGCGGCGCTGGGTGATGAGATCACCGTGCCGACAGTGGATGGCGACGCAACGCTAACCATTCCCGCCGGCACGCAGTCGGGCACCGTCTTCCGCCTGCGCGACCGCGGCGTGCCGCATCTGAACGGCGGCGGGCGCGGCGATCAACTGGTGATGACCCAGGTTGTTGTGCCCACGAATCTTAGCTCGCGGCAGCAAGAGCTTTTCGAGGAAATGGCCGATTCTCTGGGGAAGGCGGTCGTACCGCAGCGCGAAAAGGGATTTCTCAACGATTTGAAGGAAGCGCTGGGTGATATGTTCGGCCGTTAGGTCACTGCCAGAGATAACCCCAGACCAGCAGGGAGCGTGTGCCCTGCGCGTAGGCGGCAAGCGATAATGTACTGGTTGGAAGTAAGCGTCGTCTGTGATGGGGAAGCGGCTGAAGCGGTGGCTGAAGTCTTACGCCCGCTGGCGTATGGCGATGGGGTAGTGTTGGAGCAGAGGCCAGCGGAGGACGCAGCGGAAGACGCCGACTTCGTGGCGCTGGAGCCCGATGTCACGGTCAAGATTTATTTACCGGCTGCGGAGGACCGGCCCCGGGTGCGGCAGGGGATACGAGAAGCGCTATACCATCTGGGACGACTGTACCCCATACCTGAACCCACATTTCGCAAGCTAGAGGAACAGGATTGGGCCGAAGCGTGGAAGGAGCATTACGAGCCCTTCCAGGTCGGCCGGCGCATCTGGATCCGGCCCACGTGGCGCGAAGCCGATCCAGACGTGCGGCCCGACGACGTTGTTCTTGTGCTCGATCCTGGGATGGCCTTTGGCACCGGATTGCATCCCACGACGCAGATGTGCCTACGCGCGCTGGAGGATCTGGTGCGACCCGGCATGCGCGTTCTCGACGTCGGCACGGGGTCCGGAATTCTGGCAGTGGCTGCGGCGCGGCTGGGCGCCGGACAGATACTGGCTGTTGACACCGATCCTCAGGCCGTGCAGACGGCGCGCGAAAACGCTGCTCAGAATGGAGTCGGCCAACAGATTGAAGTACGTGAGGGGAGCTTACAGGCCGTGGATCACGCTGCCGATTGGGATCTGGTGGTTGTCAACATTCTGGCATCCGTCATCGTCAGAATGGTTCAGGATGACAGACTGCTGGATTACCTGGGGCCCGATGGCCGCCTGTTGCTCAGTGGCATCATCGACCAGCAACTGCCGAAAGTGGAACGTGCGCTGGAAGCGGGTCGGGCCTCGGTTGTGGAAACGTTGACGGTTCGTGATTGGGTAACGTTGATCGTGCGGCGTAACACTCGGCCGAAAATAGCGGGGAATGAATCCTAACGGTCCTGCGAGCGATTCATCTGCTTCTTGTAGCGGTACGTGATGCGCCCACGGCTCAGATCGTAGGGGCTCATTTCCAGGCGCACGCGATCACCCAACAGAATGCGGATGTAATAGCGGCGCATCTTACCCGACAAATAAGCCAAAACCTCGTGCCCATTGTCCAGCTCTACCAGGAACTGGGTATTCGGTAATGCTTCGATAACGGTTCCTTCTACTTCAATCTTTTCTTCTTTCTTAGCCATAACTCTCCTTTACTACTGTTTCAATAAACTTCTATCTTAGAGGCTTGCTCGACCTTATACTCTAACAGATCTCAGTTAGAACCCTGTTATAGGATACAACGTGGAGCTTAGCCCCGATCGCTGGCGGTCTGTCGGCGTCGCATGCGGCGGATCGCTTTCTTTTTCTGAATGCGGCGCAATTCGCTCTTGCCGACATGCCAGCGCTTGTTGCGCACGACGGTCATCGTGCCTGCTTTTGTAACCTGCTTGCGAAAGCGTCGCAAGAGGCTCTCGTCGGTTTCGTTTGCCATTCTGGTAACGCGCGGCATCTGCCATCACCTCCCTTTACGTAGGATTGTGCTACCCCTATCCTGTCTTACGCTGCCGGTTCCGTCTCGCTTCCGGCGGTTTCTGTCGCAGCTTCTTCCTGATCGCTGCCATCCTGGAACGGTTCCGCTTCAACGGCGGCTTCTTCCGCTTCCAACTCCGTCTCTTCGGCCGAAGGTTGTTCGCCCTCGTCGACAGTCGCTTCTGCGCCTTCAGCGCTATCGGCTTCCGTCGCTTCTGCGGCAACCTGTTCCCGTTGCGTCATCCACTCGATCTGCTCGGTGGCTGTTACGGCCTTCAGGCTCAGGCCCATGCGTTGGCGGTCCGCATCAATGCTGATGATACGCAGCAGGTGTGTCTCGCCTTCTTCCAGAATGTCCTGGGGATTGACAGTGCCGCTGCCCGTAATCTGTGAGGTGTGCAACAGGCCCTCTACGCCCGGTTCCACCTCCACAAAGGCGCCGTAGTCGACGATGCGGATAATCTTGCCTTCTACCAGCTGGCCAACGGCGTACTTGTCTTCAACCTGAGACCACGGATTCGGCTGCAGCTTTTTACGGCTGAGGCTGATGCGCTCGCGCTCGCGATCGATCTTGAGCACGTACACGTCCAACTCTTCGCCCATCCTGACGACCTCACGCGGGTGTTCCACGCGATGCCAGGCCAGCTCCGAGACGTGGATCAGGCCGTCGGCGCCGCCCAGATCGACGAAGGCGCCGAAGTCGCGCCAGCCGCTGACACGGCCGCTGACCACGTCTCCTTCCTGCAACGTTTCCATCAATTCGCGACGGCGACGATCTTGCCAGACGCGTTCCGCCTCACGATGGGAGAGCACCAGACGGCGTCG
This sequence comes from Chloroflexota bacterium, assembly GCA_048620455.1. Lineage (GTDB taxonomy): Bacteria > Chloroflexota > Anaerolineae > Promineifilales > Promineifilaceae > JAAYYY01. Next base: position 59,936 of record JBMCFH010000001.1, read on the forward strand.
CCGGCGATCAACCTCAATCACCTTAACCGGGATCTTCTCGCCGTGCGCTTTGGCCATACGCCGCTGCCGGTCCTGGTCGCTCATGCCGGGGTTGAGGAAGGTTAGATGCGAAGCGGGGATAAACCCTCGCAGGCGACCGAAGGGAGCCAGCGCACCGCCGCGATTGTGACCGGAGATCTCAACCTCGATGATTTCGCCGCTGTCCATCAGCTCCTGAGCCTGGATCCAATCCTCATTCATGCGAGCCATGTGCAGCGAAACCAGCAGGCTATCCTGCTCATCTGTGCTGAGAATATAGACGGGGATTTCGTCGTCGACAGCCAACGACTCCCGCTCCTCGGGTTCCAGTTTCTCCAGATCAGCGGGCTGGATGATGCCGTCGCGTTTCAGACCCAGATCGACAATGATGCCCTGTTGCGACATAGTGACTATGATCGCGTTGCGGATGTCTCCGACCTTAGGGCTCTCATAATCGTGCTGGTCCAGCAGCGCGGCCATTTCCTCCGCAAAATCTACATCGGTTGTGACTTGACTCTCTTCTTTCGCCATTTTCTACAAGTCTCTTATGAGATTGGGCCGTGTTGACGCTTCGTCCTCATGAGGACAGGTACATACTGACTGGAAATGTCTCTTACCTGGAGAAGTGTCAACACATTCCAGGTTAACAAAAAAACTCGGTGCTTGAGAAAGATACGCAGCCGAGCCAAAAAACAAGATCGTGATTGAGTTTGTTTGCCTGAAGTCGCTGAATAGGGCTGAGACTTTAGCTTGACGAAATAGACGAAAGAATCAAGTCGTGTAGATGTCAACCCTCCATACAACCGCGTAGCTACACTATATAGTTGTAAATCTGAGAGAAAATAATACCCCTCGACGAAAAATTATACCACTGGATTTAGCGATGTCAATTTGTCTACTGGAGAAAATCAGGCTGCGCTACGCGTACTTATCCTGTAGGAAGTCAACCACCTTGCGGTCGATATGATCCCCATCGCCGTTCCAGCGCTCCTCCAGATTCTCGGTTCCTACCAGCGCGCGCAGGGCCTTGCGCGTGGCCTCGTCAAATTCTCCGTTCTGCGGCCCATCATAGTAGCCGGCTCGCGTCAGCAACGCCTGCAAATCGGCGGCGACGTCGGCCAGCGGAATCAGGTCATTTTCGTCGGTCTCCTGGAAGTAGAGATGGTGCATCTCGACCAGCCGTTGCAGCTCCTTGATGGGCGTGGGGTGATCGTCCACGCGCAGGTCCAGGTACAGGTCGTTATTGCCGCCGTAACCGCCGCCTTCACGCACGACCAGGACCGCGGCCGATTGCCGTCCGCGCGAGTCGCCGCCGGCAGCCTGGCCCGCGGCGAGCGCTTCCACCAGCCAGTCGGCCAGCTCGCCATCGCCGCCGCGCACCTCCTGAAACCGTTGCGCCATGGCTTCCACCGTGCCGGGAATCAGAATATTGCCCTGGCAGGTGAAACCGTCTCCGACGTGATGACCGGCCCAATCGTAACACTCCTCGCCGGTGAACGCTGCGGCGCGGCCCTTGCTATCGACGACGCCCACCTGGCGCAGCGAGCGGTTCTCATCAGCCTCGGTCAGCGCCGCGATTGTTTCCTCGGCCGACAGCCCGTCATCGCCCATCAGGCGCAGGCCGTCGGGTCCGTACATCACATTTGCGTAGGATTGCGTGGCGACGGCTCCGGCGCCCGCCGTGGCCCAGGACACGACAGCGCCCACCGCCAGGAACTTTGACTGCACGGCAACGCCCCACTCTTCACGGGCGGGATCATAGGCAACTATGGAAAATGTGGCGATCGGTTTCATGACATCACCTCGGACATCCAATGTACGGTAAGCGGATTCGATGGCCTCCATCGTAGCGCAGTGCCGGGAGGATGACAAAAGCGGTCTGGGCAACGCTCAGGCAACCTGGCTGATGCTGATGCGCGCCACTCGTCGTGCGCGCCGGCCGTGACGACAGTGCATGGGGTGGAACGCACAGCGCGTGCGTTGGCATTGCCAGTTACCCTCCAGCGCCTCACTTTCCTTTTCGGACCGTGGCCACTCCTTAAAGCCCATCCACTTTCGCGCCAGCTGCAACGCTCGTTCGTCCACTTCGTCCAGGGAGGCGCTTGCTTCCTTGCTTTCCAGGTGCCGGCGCAGCCGCCACATCGTGTTGTAGCAGCCCATGGTCATAGCCTCGATGGCCTTTTCGCTGCGGAAGCCCAGCCGTTCCGTGAATTGAAGCGTTTCAAGCTGCATATCGTCGGGGTAGATCTCCACCGGCGTGACGTTCAGAGGCAGGCGGCGGCTGAGCAGTTCGCGGCTGCGGTCGTCCAGTTCTTGCAAGAGAGCCTGCAGGTCGTCGCCAGCCGGCGTCCCCAGACCGTGCGCGTCTGCCAGCGCCTGCAACTGTTGCAAGAGCGTGTCCTCGACGAGGGCCACAACGCCGGCGTCCACCGTCTCCGCCAGGCTGTCGAGAGTCTGTCGCACGCTCTGTAGCAGTAGCTGCAACTGCCGCCCTAACTCCTCGCCGTGATTGCCAAAGCGGTTGATGGTAGTGACCACGCCGGCGTCGCTGGTCAGTTTCGCCGCGCCCTGGATCTTGAGCGTGCGCGTGACGATCTGGTATAGGGCGGGATTGGTCGTCGTTTTAGCCGTGCCGGGATTCGGTTCGGAGTGCAGAAAGACGACGTAGAGGTCCAGATTATAGTCGCGGCGGGAGCGCGCCCGCAGGTCGATTGCCTCGCGGATGGCGTCGACGGCGCTGTTGGTGGGGGTGTTGTCGATGGCGCCGCCGTCAATGTACGTGTCGTCGATGCGTGGGAATGGCAGGTCGGTCCAGTATGGGTAGAGTCGTTCGAATATGTAGGCAAGCGCCTCGCGGTCGCTCTGAGCGTTGCTGGCTACGTAGTGCGGGTATAGAGCTTCGCGTACTTCTGGCGCATCCAGGCCCCGGCGCAATATCTGGTAGAGTAGCGCGTTTTCCGGCTCTCGTTGGGCATCGTCGCTCTCCGGGTAGATTTCGGTTATAGGGAAGGGCGCGAAGACGCCGGGGAAGCGACCGGAAGCAATCGCGGCGTTGATGGCGTTGGGGTTGCCCGGCAGTACCAGCCGCGAGCTGCCAAGGGTCAGCTCACGTGTTGCGTCGCGACCTTCCAGATAGGTGATGAAATCGTCGATTGGGGTGTAGGCGGAGAGCTCCAGACGACCGGTGCGATAGTTGGCCCGTGTCAGGCGCACGTCAATGCCCTCCTCCCAATATTCGCGGAACGTGCGCTGCGCTTCGATCAGCGTCTGGGCGTTGCCCAATGTCGGCCGGTCGCCGTTCAGATGTTCCAGGGTCAGGGGCGGTTGCGGCGTTGTGAAGTAGTCGCGCAACGTGTTGGGCGTTGCCGGCACCAGCGATTGCTCGATGCCGAATCGTGACAGATAAGCGCGCAGCATCGCTTCGACAGGACCATGCTGCTCTCGCTTAAAGACGTTGAACAGTTCACGTCCATCGCCCAGGCGTTCCACCAACTCGCGGCCCAGCCGGAGAAAGTGGGGCCACACGCGCAGAGGCGGGACGTCCCAACGGTTGGGATCGGACCACCACCATCCCAGGCGCACCAGAAGGGGCAGGTCCAGGTTGGCGCGGATCAAATCGTTCTTCAGTTGGCCCAGCGGTCCATCTTCACTATCGTCGATGATGCCCGCTTCTGGCAAACGCCACCACGCCTGTTGGAACGCCCTGACGAGTGGATCCAGGGCTTCGATGGCCCGCTCGGGATCGTCGCGCTCCTCGGCCGGGAGCCGCTTTTTGCGTAGCAGGTATTCGGCAAAGAAGATGGCGTTGATGGCGCCTATGGAGGAGCCTGTGATGACGTCGAACTCCATGCCGCACAGATGAAAGGCGTTGATCACACCCGCTTCGTACAGACCCTTAGCGCCCCCGCCCGTCATGACAAAGCCACGTTTTGTGATCTTTGCGGCCGGTTGATTCATCGCCGTCCCTCCTTCGCGCTGCCTGTTCGAGAATTTCGGTCGCTGCGTTGCCGCCTATGGGATTGTGAATGACGATGGCTGTCTGGATAATTGTATTCTTATGAACGACGGCGGCGTCGTTCCTCCGGCGGCGTTCCCACGGCATCGTGAAGTGCTTCTATTTCTTCCTCAGTCAGGTGCCGCCACTGTCCGCGGGGCAAATCACCAATAGAGAGCGGGCCGATCTGCTCACGGAATAACCGCTGTACGTCGTGGCCCAACAGCGCCGCCACGCGTCTGATCTGGCGCTTACGCCCCTCGCGCATGGTGATCCGTAGGCGGGTTGTGTTTGCATCCTGATCGATGACCTCGACACCGGCCGGCGCCGTTTTCTTGCCGCGCAGCATGAGGCCGCGCCGCCAACGTTGCAGGGTGTCTTTGCCGGGATGGCCGCTGACCGTGACGTCGTAGACCTTGTCGTGTTCGAAGCGGGGGTGGGTCAGGCGGTGGGCCAGCTTGCCGTCATTGGTCAGCAGGATCAGCCCTTCGCTGGTCTTGTCCAGGCGGCCCACCGGATAGATGTGACCGGGCACGTCAACCATACCGCGCACCGTCGACCGTCCCTGGTCCAGATCATCTTCGGTGGACGAGAGCACGCCTCGCGGCTTGTTCAGCATGATGTAGATGAGCGCTTCAAACTCAATCTCCTCGCCGTCCACTTCGATGTGATCGAATTCAGGATCGGCCTTGTCGCCTAACGTGGCGACGCGACCGTTGACCTTCACGCGTCCGGCCTTGATCAATTTCTCGTTGGCGCGTCGCGATCCCAGCCCCGCTTTGGCCATGATTTTCTGCAAACGTTCTTCCCGTTTTGCCATAAAGTGCGACAAGCGCGCAGGCCGCTGCAAGCCCTGCGCCGTGACCTGTTATTCTTCTTCGTCCTCCAGTTCCAGTGGTGGTAGCTCGTCCAGGGAACTGAGGCCGAAATATTGTAGAAACTCCGGCGTCGTGCCATAAAGGATGGGACGACCGGGGGTGTCCATGCGGCCCACTTCTTCGATGACGCCCTTGCTGAGCAGCGTGCGCAGAGCGCCGTCGGAGTTGACGCCGCGGATGTCGTCAATTTCGGGACGCGTGGTCGGTTGCATGTAGGCCACAATGGATAAAACTTCCAGCGCCGCCTGGCTCAGCCGTGTGGTGAATTCCAGCCCCAGGAAGCGCTCGATGGTTTCGCTGGCTTCGGGCGCCGTGGTGAATTGCACCTCGTTGCCGCTCCATTGCAGGCGCAGCCCTCTTTCCTGGCACTCTTCTTCCAGCGTCATCAGCAGACCGCGCACGGCGGCAGGCGTCACGTCCAGCGCGCGGGCCAGCCGGTGCAGGCTGACGGGTCCGCTGGACACAAAAAGGATGCTCTCCAACAGCGCGCTAAGCTCTAAGTCTTGTGGTTGTGATTGTCCGGCTCCGTTTTCGTTGCTCATAAACTCCAATTCGCGGCGCGTGGTTGGACGCCCGTTGGGCGCAACCTTAACCTGTTCGTTATAATCTGCACTGTCAGCAGGGGTATTCATTCCATACGCTCACGATTATAACGGAAAGTGGCACAGAAGACGTAACAAAGGAGAAGAGTTAATGGACACCGAGGCCAAGGAGACAGCGCTACGCCACGCAGAGCGAACGCAAGAGAGGCGTCTGGAGGAACTGATCGAGTTTCTGTGCATTCCCAGCGTCAGCACAAAACCGGAACACGACGAGGATACGCGATCGGCCGCGCAGTGGCTGGCGCGGGCGATGCGCGAAGCCGGACTGGAAAATGTGCAGCTCTTTGAAACGGCGGGCCACCCGCTCGTTTACGGCGACTGGCTGCACGCCGGCCCGCAGGCGCCAACGGTTCTGATTTACGGTCACTATGACGTGCAGCCGGCGGAGCCGCTTGACGAGTGGCACACGCGCCCCTTTGAACCAGAGGTGCGCGACGATTTCCTCTATGCGCGCGGCGCTTCTGATGACAAGGGGCAGGTATACATTCACGTCAAGGTGGTCGAGTCGTATCTACAGAGCGAGGGCCGCCTCCCGCTCAACGTCAAGTTTATTGTCGAAGGAGAGGAGGAAATCGGCGGCAAGCATCTCGGCGAGTTCGTGCCGCAACATAAGGAGTTGCTGGCGGCAGACGTGGCCCTGATTTCCGATTCGGCCATGCTTGGACCTGAGCAACCGTCGATTGTTTACGGTCTCCGCGGCCTCTGTTACGTGCTGCTGGACGTCATTGGCCCGGATCACGATATTCATTCTGGCAGTTATGGGGGCGGCATCAATAATCCGATCAACGCTCTGAGCCACATCATTGCCGGTCTCAAAGACGAAAACGGGCGGATCACGATTCCCGGCTTCTACGACGATGTGCGTCCCTTGAGCGAGGACGAGCGCGCCATGCTGGCTGAGTATTCGCTGGATGAGGCGAGCTGGCTGGCGCACACGGGCGCGCCGGCTGTGTGGGGCGAGGCGGAGTATTCGCTGGTGGAGCGACTGGGTGCGCGCCCAACGCTGGACGTGAACGGCATCATCGGCGGTTACACCGGCGAAGGGGCCAAGACGATCATCCCCAGCAGAGTGCATGCCAAGATTTCCATGCGGTTGGTGCCCGACCAGGATCCACAGAAAATCCGCGAACTATTTGAGGCCTACGTGCAGGAACTGGCCCCGCCCAGCGTGCGCCTTCGCTTTGATTTCCAGGGCGCCGCGCCGGCATCAATCAATGATTACAACACGCCCGCCGTGCAGGCCGCCGCCGAGGCTTATGAGGCGGTATTCGGGCGCGGGCCAATCTTCCGGCGCGAAGGGGGGTCGATTCCCGTGGTCGGAGACTTCCAGCGCCACCTGGGTCTGGAAACAGTTCTGATGGGCTTTGGACTGCCGGATGATCGCATCCACTCGCCCAATGAGCGGTTTTACGTGCCAAATTTCTACCGGGGCATTGAGAGCGGGATTCACTTCCTGGCGGCGTACGCGCGACGCGGGCGCTCGTAGCGTAACCCCGGTTCCCTGCTTCAGGCGCTGCTCTTGATGGGGTCCTGGCCCGCGGCGTAGGCGTGGGGCATGGCATCGGTGTTATAGGCCCGGCCGATGTTGCCCCGCGCATCTACGGCAATGACTCCGCCGCGCCCCTGCACGCGCGCACCCAATAGGGCGATGGCAGCTTCACACGCTTCGCCAGCCGGCAGGCCGTTGCCCACAAAATCACACACGCGTTTGCTGATGACGACTTTCATCAGCGCCTCGCCATAGCCGGTGGCGCTGGCGGCGGCGGTCCAATTGTCGGCGTAGGCGCCGCTGCCCACCAGAGGGCTGTCGCCGACGCGGCCCGCCTTTTTGTTACGCGTGCCGCCGGTGGAGGTAGCCGCCGCCAGGTTGCCGTTGGCGTCCAGCGCCACAGCGCCCACCGTGCCCATCTTCTCGTCGGCTGGCAGATGGTCTTTCGGCTTCCTGTCCCGGGCCGTGTGCTCGACCAGGAGATCGCCGGTCTGACAGCGGGGAAACCCAATTTGCTGGGCAAACGCTTCCGCGCCGTGGGCCACCAGAAATGTGTGTTCCGACTCGCTCATGATGCGCCGCGCCAGGCTGATGGGATGCATGACGTGACGCACGGCGCCCACCGCGCCCAGAGCGAGGCTGTCGCCGTCCATGATCATGGCGTCCATTTCGATCTCGCCTTCGGCGTTGAGATAACTGCCGCGCCCGGCGTCGAGCACCGGACACTGTTCCAGAATGCGGACCGCTGCTTCGACGGCGTCCAGCGCCGCGCCTCCCTCCACGAGAATGGCCCTCCCGGCGGCGGCGGCTTCTTCGCAGGCGGCGATAGCCTGGGGTAGATGGTCTTCTCTGATTTTCCAGGCGCCGGCGCCCCCATGTACAATTATGGCTGTATTCACCAGTTCCTCCGCAGGTGTCCCTTATGTGGTGTACAATGCAGCGGGATTGTAATCCCAGGACCGCTGTTGGGGCAAGCGAGCATCCAGTATAAACACGACGTAAACAGCAGTTGACAGAATCGTCACTTTTGCTAAAATACAGCGCGATGTTGTTCCTCAGTAGCTCAATGGCAGAGCATACGGCTGTTAACCGTAGGGTTGCTGGTTCGAGTCCAGCCTGAGGAGTTAGCGGGACGACGGGTACTACGCCTGTCGTCTTTTTTGTTTCTGTGCCCGCCCTCCGGCGAAGTGCTTCAGTTGTTCCTGCCCACAGAGTTGGTAGAATCCCTCCTATCTACAAACACACATTACGATCGATAGATGTGCAGCCATGCACTCGTTCGATTGAGGTGCAAGGAGCTGTTTGAAATGAAACAATATCGACCGGTGGCGCTGATTATTCTTGACGGTTGGGGTATCCGCGAAATGGCGCACGGCAATGCCGTGGTCCAGGCGCAGACGCCAAATTACGAGCGCTGGTTGCGCGAGTATGAGCGCTGCATCCTGGATGCCTCGGGCGAGGTGGTGGGGCTACCGCAGGACCAGATGGGTAATTCAGAGGTGGGCCACCTCAATCTGGGCGCCGGGCGCATCGTATATCAGGATTTCACGCGCATCAATATGAGCATCTCTGACGAATCCTTCTATGAGATGTCGCCTTTACTTGAGGGGGTGCGCCACGCTCAGAAGCGTGGGGGAAAAGTGCACATCATAGGCCTGCTGGGGCCAGGGGGGGTGCACAGTCACGTTGAACACCTGTACGCAACGATAAAGCTGGTTAATAAGCAGGGGATGGAACCGGTTCTGCACGTCATCACCGATGGGCGCGACACGCCTCCCCGGAGTGGTGTGGAGTATCTGGAAGAGGTGCAGGCATTTCTGGCGGATCATCCGGCGACGATCGCTACCGTCAGCGGGCGATACTATGCCATGGATCGCGACAACCGCTGGCAACGCACGGAGCAGGCCTATCGCGCTATGGTTCAGCGGGCGGGCCGGCAGGCGCCGACGGCGGAAGCGGCAATCAGGCAGTCGTACGATGAGGATGTGACCGATGAATTCATCGTGCCCACCGTCGTCGACGTGGATGGAGATGTGGCGATAACCGCGGGCGATACAATCGTGTTCTACAATTTCCGCGCCGACCGCATGCGCCAGATCGTGAAAGCGTTTGTCATGGAGCCCTTTGACGGGTTTCAGCGCGTGAAAATCGATGACCTGCGTGTGGTCACCTTTACGTCCTATGAAGACGGCTTGCCCGCCGAAGTCGTTTTTCCCGAGCAGAATGTAGAGCAGCCACTGGCAGCCGTGATCAGCGACGCGGGGCTGACACAATTCCATGCGGCGGAGACGGAGAAGTACGCGCACGTCACCTACTTCTTTAACGGCGGGCAGGAGAAGGTGTTCCCGGGAGAAGAACGGCACCTGGAGTCGTCGCCGCAAGTTGCGACCTATGACCTGCAACCGGAGATGAGCGCCGAACCGCTGACGGAGAACGTGCTGCAACGGCTGAAGCAACACGACGATGCCTTTATCCTGGTCAATTATGCGAACCCTGACATGGTGGGCCACACGGGTGACCTGCAGGCGGCGATCAAGGCCTGCGAAGCGGTAGACGCCTGCGCGGGCCAGCTGGTCCAGGCAGTGCTGGACAAGGGAGGCGTTGCGCTGGTGACGGCCGATCATGGCAACGCGGAAAGGATGATCGACGAGGAGTCAGGCGGACCGCACACCTACCATACGACCAATCCCGTCTCTTTTATTATCGTTGCCGACGAATACATTGCGCCCCGGCCGCGGGGCATTCTGGCTGACGTGGCGCCTACCGTCCTGGCCTTGTTGGGTCTGGAGCAGCCAGAGTTGATGACCGGACGCAGTATTCTGGAGCATAAGGGCCTGTAAGTTGTAAAAGGGATTATGCACAAGATTCAGTTGAGCAGCGCCGACGATATCGTTACCGTCTGCGATCGGTTGCAGTGGGTGCAGGGTGACCCTCGCGTCCTGTTGGTGCTGCCCGTGGATGATGATCGCTTGCTGACGGAGTGGCTGGATCTGGTGCGCCTACGCCGTTGTGCGGAGCGCCTGCGGCTGGAAGTGGGGCTTGTTACGACGAACAGCGCCGTTCGCTCGCAGGCGCGCGATCTGGGGTTCGCCACTTTCCATTCGGAACAGTCGGCTGAAAAGGGCCGTCGTGGCTGGTGGCGCGACCGCCGGGGCTGGCACCGGCCCACGCGCCCGGGGGCCACGGTACGCCTGGGTGAGGGCACAGCGCTCAAGTCGCTGCCGGACGAGGCCGACAGGCGCGAGATGTACCGGCGCATGACGCCGTCGCCCACCTGGGGGCGCTGGGTGCGCCGCTATTTTGGCATTTTCCTTTTCTTCATGACGCTGGCTCTGTTCACGGTGGGCGTGGCCTACGCTGTTCCGGGGGCCACGATTGAACTGCGACCGGAAGTTGAGACGGTGCGCGTCAGCCGCCAGATCGTGGCCGATCCGCAGCTGGAGACGGTAAATCACTCCGGCGCCTCGGTGCCCGGGCGCCTTCTGGCGGTGACCCAGCGGTGGCAGGCTGAGGCGGCTACAACGGGCAGCGTCGACGTGCCGGACGCGCCGGCGCGCGGGACCGTGGTTTTTGTCAATCGCATCGAGGAGCCGGTTACCGTACCCGCGGGAACGCGCGTCACCACCTCCGGCGGCACGCGCGTGGCGTTCCAGACTACCGAAGCGGTTGAGGTGCCCGGCGCCGCCGGCGGCACGAGCGAGGCGCCCATCGTGGCTGTAGAGCCGGGACCCGAGGGCAACGTGGGTCCCAACCAGGTCAACCGCATCGAGGGCAGCCTGGCGCTGCAGCTGGATGTGCGAAACCTGGAGGCCACGGAAGGGGGCGGTGTACGGTCGGCGCCGTCGGTGGCTCGCGCAGATCAGGAGCGCTTGCGGGCGCAGGTCCTCCAGCAGTTGCAGACGTTGGCTGCCGCCGAAATGGAGGAGCGGCTGGCAGAGAATGAATTTCTGGCCCGCGATTCGCTGCGCGTGGTCCAGATCCACGAAGAAACGTATTCTCATTTCCCCGGCGAGCGGACCGAGCGGCTGGCGCTGGAGATCCGGGCCGAGATCCACGGTACGGCTGTAGACGCCTCGCAGGCCAACGACCTGGTTTATGAAGAGCTGGCTAACGCTGTGGCGCAGGGCTACGAACTGGTGCCCGATTCCATTACTTTCTACAGTGATGAGGTTCTCGGCGTTGACGAACAGGGTCGCGTCACCTTTATGCAGGTGGGTGAGGCGAGGATGGCAGCGGCGCTGGATTTGAGCGAGCCGGTAGCGCGCATTGCGGGACAGGAAACAGGGTTGGCTGTGGCATACCTCTACGAAACGCTGCCCCTTCAGGATTATCCTGCCGTCCGCATCTGGCCCAACTGGTTCGATCGCCTTCCATACCTGCCCGCCCGCATTCGGGCTGAGGTGATTACCGGCGGGTAAGGTGACATGAACGAGCAACAGCCCCTTTCCGACAAACGCATCATGGCCCTCGATCTGGGTGAGAAGCGCATTGGCGTGGCGCTGAGCGACGAGACACACCTTGTCGCCCGCTCACATGCGGTCATCGAGCGCACTTCGCGTGATGCGGATTACGAACAAATCGCCGCGATTGTCGCCGAGGAGGACGTTGGATATCTCGTCGTGGGGTTGCCGGTTCAGCTGGACGGGGAGGAAGGACAGATTGCCGCCTGGGTTCGTGATTACACTGCGGAACTGGCAGGGCGACTGGAACTCGGTTATACGTTCTGGGATGAATCTTTTACGACACAGCAGGCCAGCGCCAGTATGAGAGCGCGCGGCACGCGGGCGCGAGAGCAACGTGATTGGATTGACGCCGTCGCCGCGGCCTTTATCCTTCAGGATTATCTGGATGCCCGGCGACGCTGAGGGCTGAAGAGGACACCGTGAAAGAAACGTTGCACAAGGATCCTTACCGCAAGAAGGCGCCCGGCATCCTCACCTGGGTGGTTCGCCTTTTCGTACTTTTCGTCGTCCTGACCGCCTGCCTGACCGCGAGTGGACTTTTTTACCTGCGCTGGTTGGGTGCGGCGAATGGGCCATTATCCCTCGCCGAAGGCGCGCCCGACTTGAATCCTGCCCGGCGCCTCTACCTGCAGGGCTACCTGGCAGCGCGGGCCACAGACCTGGAGGAGCCGGCGGGCGCCGGCACGCAACCCCTGACCTTTGTGATCAGCCCCGGGCAGTCGGCCAATGACATTGCGGATGATCTGTCCCAGGCGGGTCTGCTGGATGACAGCGAGTTGTTTATCAACTATTTGCGGTACCATGGTCTGGATTCGCAATTAGAAGCAGGGACCTATCTGGTGGATCCGCAGGCCACGATCCCCGACCTGGCTCTGAGCCTGACGCAGGCGTCTGCCCAGGAGGTCGAGCTGCAGTTCCTGGAAGGGTGGCGCGCTGAGGAAATGGCTGCCTATTTAGATACGTTAACGGCGGCGGCTATCGAGGGGGACACTTTTCTGGACATCGTGCAACGCCGCCGGCCGATAGATCTCGGCGCTTCTCCCTTTGCCGGAGAGCTGGGCGACGATGGGTCGCTGGAGGGGTTCCTCTTCCCGGACACGTACCGCGTGCCGCTCGACGCCGACGCCGATTTCCTGGTGCGCCAGATGCTGAACAATTTTGATAACCGCGTCACGGCTGAGATGCGCGCCGCTTATGCCGAGCAGGGCCTCACGCTGCGCGAGGCGGTGACGCTGGCCTCGATAGTGGAGCGCGAAACGCCGCTGCCCTCGGAGCGTCCTCTGGTGGCGGCCGTTTTCTACAATCGATTGGAGCAAGGCATGCGCCTTCAGGCCGATCCCACCGTTCAGTATGCGGTAGGCTTCGATGAAGAGAACCAGAGCTGGTGGAAGTCGCCGCTGACGCAGGCCGATCTGGATTTTGATTCGCCCTACAACACGTATCTTTACGAGGGGTTGCCGCCTTCGCCCATTGCCAATCCGGGCCAGGTGGCGTTGCAGGCAGTAGCCGAACCGCCGGCATCGTCCTATCTCTACTTCGTGGCCGACTGTGAGGCGGAGGGAGCACACCTATTTAGCGAAACGTATGATGAGCACGTGCAGAACGTCGAGCGGTGTCGTTGACCACAGGAGGCGACCTGAGCGGTTTGCGAGCAGAGAACGGTGCTGCAGTGCGCTCCTTTGCCCTGGGCTGCCTGTTGTTCCTGCTTTTTCTGGCGATGAGCGGCTGCCAGCAGGTGACGCCGCCGGTAAAGGTGGGCCTGGTGGCGCCGTTTGAAGGCAGGCACCGGGACGTTGGCTACGATGCGATCTACGCCGCGCGCCTGGCGGTGCGCGAGATTAACGCCAACAGCGGCGATGGCGCAGGCGGTCTGCGCCTTGAGTTGGTGGCCCTGGACGATAGCGGCGATCCACAACTGGCGCGGCAGGCAGCAGCCAGCCTGGTCGTCGACGATGGTGTGGTAGCCGTCGTGGGGCACTGGTTGCCGGAAACGACGGCGGCGGCGCGACCGTTGTATGAGCGGGGAAACGTCCCCCTGGTGGCGCTTGGCAGCGACCCTTTTGTGGAAGCCCCGCCGGAGAGCCTGCCGGCGTCTTTTCACGAGGCCTATGGGGCCGTGACGCCCTTTGACGAGACGCCAGAGTCTTATGCGGGGGCAACCTACGACGCTGTTTACCTGCTGTACAGGGCCTTAGAGGATGCTGAAACGATGGGGGATATTAGCCGCGCCGGTGTTGCGGCGTCCTTAGAGGGATTACAATATGAGGGCCTGACGGGCCCGGTTTACTGGCCACAATGATTGCCACGCTCGAGCATTACCTCGCGGCGCGGCGCCTGACATTGAAGATCGAGGAGGGCAAAAGGGAATGCGTAGAATTCTAGGTATCGTCATGCTGGCCATTGGCCTCTCAGGCGTCATTTTGAGTCTGGCCGGGCTTATTGCTGGACATCGGTTTGTCGATGCTATCGGCGCCGGGTTGGAAACAAACCTGACGCTGACGGTAGAGAGCCTGGAGACCGTCAAGGAGACGCTCATTCTTACCAAAGTGACCGTACGACAGATGGATGAGGGATTGGGCACCGTTCAAGAGACGGCGGACAATGTGTCCGTGGCCATTGACGATACGCGTCCATTATTACAGGAGGCGTCTGTGGTCACCACACAGGAAATCCCACAAAGCATCGAGGTCTTCCAGGAGGCGATGCCTGCTCTGCGTGAGGTTGCCGGTACCATCGACGAGACGATGAGGACGCTTGATTCCTTTAACGTCGATCGTTCCATCCTGGGCATTCCGCTGGCCTTCGACCTGGGCGTAGAGTACGATCCGGAAGTGCCTTTTGATGAGTCAGTCAATCAGATTGGTGAAAGCCTGGAGGGCGTGCCCGAACAGTTGCGTGGCCTGGAGGAGGACATGGAGCTTGCCGGGCAGAATATGCAAACGATCAGCCGCAACGTGTCTGATATCGCCACCAATCTGGGTACGATCAACTCCACAATAGCGGAAGTAGAACCGTTGCTGGATGACTACATTGCTATCATCACCGAATTAGGTGATTCTGCCCGACAATCACGGTTGATGCTTCAGCGGCAAATTGACCAGGTGAAGATTGTGGTGACCGTAGTCATGATCTGGTTTGGCCTGACGCAGGCCGCGCCGCTTTATCTGG
>JBMCFH010000002.1:0-64620 GCA_048620455.1 Chloroflexota bacterium
ATTGTAAGCCATGTACTTAACCACACGAGGGATTCTCCTCTTGCTGATGGCGGCGCCGTTCATCGCCGCCGCCACCTGGGCGCCGGCCCTGGAGTGGGTGGCGGGCGGCTACGTATTGTTGGCCGCGCTGCTTATCGTTCTGGATTGGCGCGCCGCCGGCACCGCTTCCAAATTCGAAGTGCAGCGCATCCACGACACAAGACTGAGCCTTGGCGCCGACAACCGCATCGACATCCATATTCGCAACCGGCATGCGCGGCCGGTTGCCATCCAGGTGCGAGACGAAGCGCCCGACGAGTTCCACATTTCCCGGCGCATCCTGTACGGTCAACTCGCTGGCGGCGACATCTGGCAGGAGTGTTACTACGTGCATCCCCTGCGCCGCGGCGATTACCGGTTCGGCAACATCAATCTACGCTGGCGCGGACCACTGGAGTTGACAGTACGCAGAGGACATATAGAGGCTTCCGAAGCGGTGAAAGTCTATCCGAACTTGCTGGACGTTCGTCGCTATGATCTGATGCTGCGCCAGAATCGGCTGCAGGAAATCGGACTGCGCCACACGCGACTGCCGGGGCAGGGAACCGAGTTTGAACGGCTCCGCGAATACCGGCCCGATGATGAGTACCGCCGCATCAATTGGAAGGCCACAGCCCGCCGCCACCGGCCGATTACAATCGAGTATCAGACGGAGCGCAGCCAGAACATCATGGCAGTGCTGGACACGGGACGCATGATGCAGAGCCCCATCGCGGACATTGCCAAGCTGGATTATGCAGTGAATGCGGTCTTGCTCCTGGCCTACGTAGCCACGGGCATGGGCGACAAGGTGGGCATGATGACATTCGCCGACGAGGTAGAACAGTATCTGCGACCGCGCCAGGGGCGCGGTCAATTTTACCGCATGCTGGAGCAGCTCTACGCGGTCGAAACCCGACCGGTCGAGCCAGACTACCGGCAGGGCCTGGGCTATCTTGCGCTTAAGCAACGGCGCCGCGCGCTGATCGTTATCTTCACCGACATCAGCAGCGGCGCCAGCGTGCAATCCCTCTTAGAGCACACAAGGCTATTGGCCAGAGACAATTTGCCGTTGGTGGTCACCATCAGCGATCCTGACGTGCACCATCTTGCGCGCCAGATCCCCACAAATTCTATGGACGTTTACCGCCGCGCGGCGGCTCAGCAGTTGCTGCAGGAGCGCAGCAGCACGCTGGAAACGCTCCAGCGCCATGGCGCGCCGACCCTCGACGTGCCTGCCACCCAGCTGTCGATTGGCGTTGTCAATCGTTATCTGCAGCTGAAACGCCAGTCGCGACTCTAGCCGGCTTCCACGATCACGAGCGACAGCGACAACGAAGACCAGCGCCTCTTACGTGATTCTTTGCCACCCTATATAGAATAGGCGAAAGATTCTTCAAGATAACTGATAAGGAGGCCACGGTGCAGGATGGCGTAGAAGAACGTGGGCGCGTGAAGTGGCGCAAGCTCACAACTCTCTATCGGCGAATCACACGACTCGAGCTACGCATTTTGATTTTGTTGGCGCTGGTGCTCGGTGGGTTATGGGCCTTCCTCGCGCTGGCCGAGGTCGCCGTGGAGGAAGAATCCCACCCATTTGACACACGCATCCTATTGGCTATGCGCAATCCTGCGGATAGCGGCGATCCGTTAGGGCCGCCCTGGTTTGAAGAAATGATGCGCGACATCACTGCCCTCGGTGGGACAGGCGTGGTCGCCTTTGTCACGCTGAGCAGCGTTGGCTTTCTCCTTATTCGCCGTGATTACGGCACCGCAGCACTAATCGTCGTGGCAATTGTCGGCGCTTATGCCCTGAGCATTGGATTGAAACTCACCTTTGACCGGCCGCGCCCCGATCTGGTTGCCCGATCCACAGAAGTGTTTAATCCTAGCTATCCCAGCGGGCACTCAATGTTGTCTGCTGCTTCCTATCTCACGCTGGGAGCGGTGCTGGCGCGTGTGCAGGCCTGGCGACGGCTAAAGATATATATCCTGAGCCTGGCCATTGTGCTCACGCTGGCCATTGGCATCAGCCGTGTCTATCTCGGCGTTCACTGGCCAACCGACGTACTCGGAGGCTGGGCTGCAGGCTCCGTGTGGGCCATCATTGTCTGGCTGCTAGCCAACTGGCAGCGCCGGCCCGGGTAATCAATGGCGTCACCCACGGCGTTCAGCACACAGTGACACTACCCGAACTGATGTCCAGCGCAATGTCCACGCGGTCGGCCGCATTCTCGTACGCTTCTGTCTGCCATGTACCCTCATCTCCATTCCCGCCACTCACTCGATCGATTTAGCCATGGAAACCGTGACAAAAAGCGCCGCGCCGTGCTTTGACAACCGCCTGCCTTTCCTCTAGAATCAGGTTGTTTTTAGAGAGGTAGCACATCGCAATTGGATCGTAACCTTCCCCCATATCAAGAGGTTGTTCCGGAATGAAAGAATACAAAACGAGAGATATCCGTAATATTGCCCTCGTTTCGCACAGCGGAGCGGGTAAAACCACCATGGTTGAGCGTTTTCTGTTCAACACAGATGTGACGACCCGCATGGGCAGCGTGCAACAGGGTACTGCAGCGATGGACTTTGAAGAGGAGGAGATTGCCCGCAACAGCTCAATCGTCACCGCTATCGCACCCGTCGAGTGGAAAGGCAAGAAGCTGAACTTCCTGGACACGCCGGGCTACGCCGACTTCGTTGGTGAAGTTTTTAGCGCGCTGAAGGTAGCTGAGGGCGCCCTCATCCTGGTCGAAGCCGTCGCCGGCGTCGAAGTAGGCACGGAACTGGTCTGGCAGTACGCAGAGGAACGAAACCTGCCGCGCATGGTCGTGGTCAACAAGATGGACCGCGAAAACGTGCGCGTGCAACGCGTCAACGAAAGCCTGGAGAATTACCTGCCCGGCAACCTGATTCGGCTGCAGTTGCCAATCGGCGAAGGTCCCGACTTCCAGGGTGTGGTGGATCTCATCAGTATGAAAGCCCACATCGGCAGCGACGGAAAAACCAGCGATATACCGGACGATCTGGTTGATGCTGCCGAGGAAGCCCGCTTCGAATTGGTGGAAGCGGCGGCTGAAGGGGACGACGAGTTGCTGATGAAGTATTTCGAAGACGAGCCCCTCAGCAACGAGGAGATCCTGCGGGGTCTGAAGCAGGCGATGCGCAAGGGTACAGCAGTACCCGTGCTCTTCAGCGCACCGGAGCCTGGGCTGGCAGTCGAACCGCTGTTGGACTATGTTTCCCAATTAATGCCAGCACCTGACGAAGAGACCACATTTGCGGCTGTCAACGCTTCCGGCGAAGAGGAATCCTTTGAGGTTAGCGATAAGTCGCCACTCACGGCCTTTGTCTTCAAGACCCGCGAGGATCCCTATGGCAAGATGAGTTATCTGCGGGTCTACGGCGGCGCCCTCTCCTCAGACACGCGCGTGTGGAACGCCAACCGCGAGGAAGAAGTTCGCGTGGGTACCATCGTGCTCCTGCGCGGCAAGGAACAGATCGCCGTCGAGCGCCTGCACGCCGGCGACATCGGCGCCGTGGTCAAGCTCGGCGACGCAACGACCAACGACACCCTCTGCGAGCAGGGTCGTTCGCTAACCATTCAGCCGATTGCCCAACCGGAGCCGATCATGTCTATCGCCGTGCACCCAGTCGCTCAATCAGACATGGCCAAACTGAGCACCACCCTGAACCGGCTGGCGGCGGAGGATCCCACGCTGCGCTGGCATAACGAACCGGCCACGCGCGAAGTCATTATGTCCGGAATGGGCAACGCTCATCTGGACATTGCCGTGAAGAAGGCTCGCTCGAAGTTCGGCCTGAACCTGACGACCAGCACGCCCAAGATCCCTTACCGCGAAACAATCACTCGCACCAACTCGGCCGAGTACACGCACAAGAAGCAGACGGGCGGCGCGGGGCAGTATGCGCGCGTCTATCTGCGCGTGGAATCGATGAACGACGATCAGACATTTGAGTTCGACTCAGAAGTCTTCGGCGGAGCAATTTCACAGCCCTTTATACCGGCCGTTGAGAAGGGCTGCCGCCAGGCGTTAGAATCAGGGGTATTGGCCGGCTATCCCATGACCGGGATCAAGGCCGTCGTTTATGACGGCAAGGAGCACCCCGTAGACTCCAAGGAAATCGCTTTCCAGATCGCGGGGCGCGAGTGTTTCAAGCGCGCGGCGATGGGCGCCGGCCCCATTCTTCTGGAGCCAATCTACGAAGCGGTCGTCACGGTACCCAATGAGAACATGGGCGACATCATGGGCGATCTCAATTCACGGCGCGCCCGGGTGCTCGGTATGGAACAGGAAGGAACCAAGGCCATCGTACGCGCCGAAGTTCCTCTGGCTGAGATGCAGACCTACTCGGCGGATTTACGCTCGATGACCCAGGGTCGCGGCGTTTACAGTATGAAGTTCTTGCGCTATGGGCGTGTCCCGGCGCACATACAAGAGCAGCTCGTTGAGGAGTCGAAGCGCGAAGCAGAAACGGCCTAGATTCTGCTGCTAAGAGAGCAATTCCTGAGGGCGCGCCACACGGTGCGCCCTTTTTCGTTGCCCTAAACCGTTGCCAGAGCGGCAGTCTCTCTTACGTCGCCAGGCGCCAGCGGCGGGCGTTTACCCCCTTCATGATATTACTGGCTTCGACCGCTCGCGCACTGTCCGTGCGTAGCATGAGCAGGATATGGCCCCGTTTGACGCTGCTGGCGTAGCGATACTCGTCTTCCTGGGAAACACCGAGGCCGATGATGGCTCCAATCAGGGCTCCGAAGAAAAGCCCGGCGGCTGCCCCCAGCACAATCGTCCACAAAAACACCTCCAGCGTGCTCAGGCCAAAGAGCGCTGTGCCAGGCGCGACGATGGCGCTGATGCTGGCCACCAGGCCCAGCACGACGCCGACAGCAGCGCCGACCAGGGCGCCGGCAAGAGCGCTTTCCACCGTCGTATTGGCCACGTGCTGGCCCTCATACACCGTGAGGACATCCTTCAAAGGCACTCTTTCCATTTGCTGCGGGTCAAATCCGGCATCCGCCAGATCGGAAACCGCTTCGCCGACGCTATCCTCATCATTAAACAGGCGCACCACCAACTGGCGTCCGTCGCGGCCCTGCAACTCCTGTACGCGCCCGTGGACTTCCTGAATGCGCTCATGCTGCGCCGCAATGTCGGGGCGCAGGTCATTGGGCATCGCGCGTTCCATAGCGTCTTCATAGGTGCGCACTGCCACACTTTCGCCACGCACAACCTCAGACAGGACCACAGCTTCCGTCGCCGGCTGTCCAATCGTCATCGCTGCCTTGATGTTGATCCAGCCCCGGTGGATGGCTGCCAGCGGCCCGCCCCCCTGCGCAGGCTCACCACCAAGCGACTCGACAGCTGCTTGCAACTGTCCGGCGTACTGGGAACGCTCCTGGGCGTACGTCTTGAACATCACCTTCAGGCCGCGGTTTTTTACGTTTTCCGCCGCGACGTTGAAGCCTTTCTCGCTGGCAATGCACAAACGTGCCAGACGATTCAAGGTTGCGACTGCCTGCCGGTTCTGTGTAGCCATACACACACTCCTTTTGCATCAGCTTACACTGACTATGCAATTGTCAGGCGATAATGTTGGTTGCGACGAATTACCAGTGGGAATATGGTAGATAGCTCATCACGTTCCAGTATACCGCACTTAACTGAACAGTCGCAACGAGGGTGCAGAAGTTACGGTTGGCTCCAGCACGGAGACCTTCCGGCGCAGCTGGCCGGCCGGTGGTAAGTGCACAGAAACCGTGGGCCGCAGAAGCTATCGATTTACACGAGATGCTGCGAAAAGAAGTCGGTTAACAGCTCCGGATGCTGAACCGGGTAACGGTAGCCGTCGTGGCGGTGTTGGGCATCGAGGAAGAAGGGATCGACAGCACCCGGCGTCCGCGCCGCCATCTGCGCCACATTGCTGACGCTGCCCCAGCGGTCCCCGCTGCTCTGCACGTACAGGACGGGCACGTCGCCGGCGCCGGCGACCACCATTAGTGGCTCAATGCCGCCCAGCGACATATGGCTCGCCCCCTGATAGAGCAGTTCGGCTACGCTCAACACGGGCTTTCCCAATGGACCCAACAAATCTGATGTGTAGCGCTCGGCGAAAAGGTGGGGGCTGGTCGGCTGTATAGCTGCCGCCGCACGGACGCGTGTGGTATGCGGCAAGGCAAAAAGCACGGAGTTGGCGCCCATGGAAAAACCAACGACGCCGATGCGCTCCTCGTCGACATCATCCCGTTCGCCGAGGTATTCCAGCGCCCCCAACAGGTCGTTCGACTCCTGCAATCCAAAAGTAACCGGCCCGCCCTGCGCGCTACGCCCATGATTTCGCGCATCAAAGCTGAGCACATTGAAGCCCGCTTCATGAAGCGCATGCGTCAGACGCAAGAGATCCACGGGCAGCGCCCCGCTGACATTGGCCAGAAAAGAATCCGCCGCCTGCCCAAGTCGATTCCAGAGCCAGCCATGCACCACCACAATCGTGGGTCGCGGACCGTCGGCGCCGTCAGCAGCGGGTATGAACCATCCAGACAGCCGCAATCCATCTCGCGCCGGGAACTCCACCTCCTCATAGGGTAGCCCTGCGTCGGCGGGCGAAGCCCATAGGACACTGCGAGAAGGACGTATCATCTGCCGGGCCATATAGGCAGCCAGACCCAGCACCAGACCGGCAACGAGACCGACTCCAAGCAGGACCAGGCGAACGACACGGCGAAACAAATTCATAATAAGCCTCCTATTCAATGGCGCCGGTAACGACCTTCATGGCTGATTGAGTGTGGCAACCCTCCACATGTGTATTATACCGTATCTCAGCTTTGGCGTATTTGCCAAAAAAGGATAAACTGAATCAGCATCATGATCGAACGGCTAAGGGCACATCGCAGCCATGAACCAGTCTGAGCTCGAACAACTTCTACAGCAGGCCCAAACCGCCAGCCAGGATAAGCAGCACGAAACCGCTCTTGCCTGTTACGATGACGTTCTCTCGGAAACGAAGGAGGAGCCAGAGTATAAGGAGTTGCGGCTGACGGCGATACGCGAGCGCAGCCGGCTGCTTGAACTAATGGGGGAGCGCGAAGAAGCCCTGGCAGGGTACGAGAAATATTATCTGGAAGCGGGCTCCAATAAGCACGCCGTAGAGGCACTCGTGCTCATTGGCGATCTGCACACAGATATGGGCCGGCACCGCGAAGCGCTCGACGCCTACGACGAAGCGCTGAATCTGGCCGAAGCCTTCAACTATACCTTTGGCAGGGCCAAAGCCCTGGTCGGCTCCTCGTTGACTCTGCACCGGTTGGGACGAACGGAAGAAGGGCTCTCCAATATTCGCAAATCACTGGGCCTCTTCCAGCAAATCGACGACAGCGAAGGAGAGATGAGAGCCTGGAACCGGCTGGGCATCATCCACGCCCAGGCCGGACAAATTGACCGCGCCATCCACGCCTTCCAGAAAAGCCTGAAACTGGCACGCGAGATCGGCGACCGCGAAACGGCGATCAATCTCAGCAACATTGGCGAGTGCCATCAGGTGCTGTTCAACATGGAAGAGGCGCTGGAGTACCATCGCGAAGCCCTCGCTTTGGCCGAAAGCACAGCCTTCCGCTCGGTAGAAGCCGATACCTGTCGCAACCTCGGCTATGATCTCTACAATTTAGGCCAGATGGAAGAAGGTATTCGCTATCTGCAGCGAGCGTTGGAAATCAGTGACGAAACAACGCAGCGCGATGTAAAGTTGCAATCCTTGTACACGTTGGCCCTTGCCGAG
The DNA here is from genome assembly GCA_048620455.1 of Chloroflexota bacterium. Lineage (GTDB taxonomy): Bacteria > Chloroflexota > Anaerolineae > Promineifilales > Promineifilaceae > JAAYYY01. The sequence goes on from JBMCFH010000002.1 coordinate 7,813, forward strand.
ATACGGCGCGAAAACAGCCAGCTGGCGTGGAAGTACGCCGAAGAGTTGAAACGGCTTGTAGAATCGCGCAATTATCGCGTCTATCAGGCCGATGCCCTGCACGCGCTGGGCCTTTGCCATAAGCTCGATGGCGACCTGGAGGCAGCGGAGCAACGCTGGCAAGAAGCCGTCTTCCTCGCTCACGATACAGGACGGCAGTTTCTGCTCTGGCAACTACACGCTGCGCTCGCGGACATCGCGCCAAATCCGGGGTTGGCGCAGGTACACCTGCAGATTGCTGCAGATATCATTCACCAGATAGCGTATCCCATCGAAAACGAGTCCGTGCGCAACACGTTCCTCGAGGCGCCCCAGGTGCAGCGAGTGCTGGCGCACGTCGAGTAGACGCCTACCCCTTACTCATCGGTCACATCCAACAGCAGACCCAGTTGCGCCGTGATCTGCTGCAACTCCTGCCATTGCTGTCCGCGCACCACGGCTGCCAGATCACCCAGGCGCTCCCCAATGTATGGACGCGTCTTCGGGTTAGATTGCAGTGTGTCCAGAATGGACGAGTCGCGCACGCGTAGAATGACCGCGTGCTGCAAGCGACCCTCCAGACCTCGTTCCGACCAGCGTTCCACTGCCCGGCGCACACTTGCCGGAATTGGACGACCGCTGGCCTCTTCTAAGAACTCCAACACCCTCTCAGGCCGGATGCCTGATTCCTGGGCCCGCGACAGGCTATCCGGCGTCAGCCGGTACTGGTAGGGCTCAGACGGGTCCAGCGGCTGCGGCTCTGCGACACGCGCCGCCTGGAATCGCTGGTAGCGACTGGCGTTGAAGGGCACCAACAATGACGCATCTGGCTGAACCACCAATGGCACCTGCACATCCGTCCCCTGCAGCGGCGCCCCGTCTAGCCATTGCAGCGCCGCCTCTGTCAGACGATAGCGCCCATCGCCCACTTCAGTCAGTCCCAGCCAGGCCATCGGTCCGCTGAGCAGAAAGCGCAGCAAGCGGCCCTCGACGAGATCCCAATTCTCGAAACCACGCACGTAGACGTCCTGTTCCACATCGCGGATGTACCAGGTATCGTAATTACCTTCAGGGCGTTGAAAATCAGGGGTTGTTTCTTTTATCAATGCCACCAGGTCGGCGAGTTGATACCAGGAACGATCCCGAGGCAACGCTTCTAGCAACGTCGCCCGTGGGGGAACTGGCTCGTTGCTCCACCCACTGCCCTCGCAGCGCAACCCTGGTGTGTGGCACAGATCATTCCACGAACTACCGCTCCACGCTTCGGCCAATGATCGCAACTGTGAGACGCGGTCCTCTTGCAGCCAACCAACAGCCGCCCGCGCGGGACGCAAACTGCCCTCGTGTGCTCGCAACAGCTCCAATTCTTCGGCCAATGTCAGGAGCAGATCGCTACGCGCCTCATCGCCGGCATACATGTACGGGCGCACAGCAGAGAGTTGCCCGCGCTGCAGGCCATCGCGCTGTGCAAAGGCCAGCAGTGTCGTCAGGTCATCGACCGCGTGCCCGGTTGCCTCTTCGTACGCCGCGGGTGGTTGCGCCGGATCCAGGGACGAGGCGGCTTCCACGTCCGCATCCGGCGCGCGTTCCGGCGCCGGGAATTGCTCAAGAAACTCTTTGGGAAGGTAGTAAAACTCCACCAGCCCCCCGTCGTCGCCGGCATTGTCGAAGCCGCGAAAGAGAAATCCCCGATACCACAGGGCCTCGGCGGGGCTGGCAGGCTCCAACCACGGCTCCTCACGCTCCAGCCGCCCAGGTCCCATCTGGCGCACTTCTCCGTGGTGGCGACTAAACGCAGCGACCGGCATCCTGCCGCCTTCGCGAACCAGCGCGTGCAGAACAGATGACTCTTCTGGAGGCAGATAGTTCAGTTCAAGCTCGAAATCCAGCTGCTGCAGCCGCTCGCTCAGCGCCTCAACACACGCCTCCTTGTCCGCTCCTGTCAAATCCAGCTCCCACCACTCACCTATCACGCGCAGGGTGATTAAATCGTGGTCAGAAAGAGCATTTTCCAGCGTTCGCATTATCCTCCGCTCCTGATTGATGTCCTCATTGGGAACATGCTGTCACTTTAGCACGACGACGCCCAAACGACCACCGCGCACAGCCATTTGTATAGTACGAAATACACATAGGCGCCCCGTCTCGCTTACCTTTACACCCCCATCTAAACGTGCTATACTTTGCCTCGAATAACGTTACGTCAAGTCGCTGTGAAGTGCCATGGTTCCTCCCCAATCGTCGGATGATGTGTTTCTGCATGCGGTTGCCGAAAGCATATCCAGGCGTGGCCTGGGTTCCCTGGCCCTGGTAACGCTCGAGGCTGGACGTCCACTCGCCTTCCTCGGCGGCCAACTGCTATGGCTGACCCAACCCGCGCTGTGCCTGCTGTGGTCACGAAATCAGATCAGCCGGCTGGCGCGGCTTCTGGAAGAAGGAGAGACACTGGACAGCCTGATCGAGCACCTGCAAACAAATCAATCGTATGAGTGAAAGTCAGCTACTGGTTATTGCAATCGCACTCCTGGCAGCAGCGCTGATGTTACTGGCCTATCGGCGCCTGCGAGCGGGAGAGACCATTATCCTACGGCCTTTGCCAGGGTACAATAAGATACAGCAACAGATCGGACTGGCTATCGAAGGCGGTCGTCGCCCGCATCTGACCCTTGGTCGCGGTCCCTTACACACTGTCGCCGGTCCCAGTAGCGTTGCCGCGCTCAAGATTCTGGACGAGTTGGGCGCTGCAGGCGCCAAAAGCGCCATGTCGCCGCGAGTGACCGTGGGAAGCGGCACCCTACTCCCCGCTGCGGAGGATACGTTGCGCCGGGCCTACGAGGCCGCCGGTCGTGGCGAGACATTGCCGCCGCGAAGTGTGGAGTTTCTCGCCGAAGACACCTTTCCATTCAGCTATGCCGCCGGTTTCTCCGCGATGCAGAACCAGGATGACAGTGGCAGCAATGTCGCTGCCGGTCGCTTCGGCGAAGAAGTGATTATCATTAATGAGGCAGTCCAACGGGCCGGGCTGGAACAGGTGACTGCAACCGACGATCCGCTGGCGATGGCTCTGGCAACAGCCGGCAGCGGAGAGACACTTTGGGGCGAAGAGCTGTTTGCGGCCGGAGCCTATCTGGATCAAACGCCTCTACAGTTGGCCAGCGTGCGCGCTCAGGACATCCTGCGTTGGCTCCTCGCAGCCACCATCGTGATCATTGCCCTGTTGCAACTGTTGACAATGCTGTAAACGCGAATCCGTTAACCGATTCTACGCAAAGTACCGTAACGAACCATGAACCTTCTGAAGCGCGGATTGCCGGTGACCCTGGCCCTCATTTTTGGGTTTGCCACCCTTGCCGGCCTTCTGGTTCTTCCACCGCTGGCAGACCTGCTCCTCAGCTGGGCCGGATTTCTGGCTGCGGTCGCCCTAGTGCTTGGCGTGTTAAACCTTCTTGCGATCCACCTGCGAAGAGCAGCAAGCGGGAATGGATATAGCCTGATCCTCGTACTCAGCATGTTGGTCGTGTTCGCCCTGGGAATCACAGATGCCCTGTTACTCACCGAGAATGGCCTTGCGTTCGCTTTCAACGAGATTCAGGCGCCGCTTGAAGCAGCTGTGGCTTCGCTCGTAGCTTTCTTTCTCCTTTTCGCCGGCGCACGCATGTTGCAGCACCGTCGCAACGCCTGGTCGATTCTATTCATGATCTCGGCCATCTTTTTTCTACTCACCCAGGGTCCGCTGCCAGAAGCGCTGGCAGCGATCCTCTCCCCAATCCGCAGAGTAGCCGATTCCGTACTGGTAACAGCAGGGATGCGCGGTATATTGCTGGGCGTGGCTCTAGGCATCATCACGCTCAGCCTTCGCCTCCTGTCTGGTCTGGAGCGTCCTTATAGCTCATGAGTGAAATCATCTGTCGCAGCTGCGGAGCCCGCAACCCCACGAAGAGCAAATTTTGTAACAAGTGTGGCGCGGAGTTGCGCAGCGGCACCTCGCAAATTTGCCCGAATTGTGAACGGTCTAACCCCATCGAGCTGCTCTACTGCGATCACTGTGGCACGTTGCTCGCCGACGACGCCTTGTTAGATCCACCTGAAGAGGAAGCGGACGAAGAGGACGCGCCAGAAAGCAGAAGCAAACCGTTCTCGCTGCCTTCGCGACCGCCGGGTCAGACCGGCAACCTGGACGTGTCCGGCGATATTCCGGAATGGCTGAGAACCGGCGACGCAGATGAAGAGGCCGGCGGCGACGATGAAGAAACGCCGGATTGGCTGCAAGCGGCACAGGCGTCGGATGAGTGGGAAGATTCGGAGGCGCCTACGCTTGAGGATCTCAGCGGAAGCCACGCCCCCAGTGATGACTTGCCAACATGGTTGCTGGAAGATGAGGCAGGCGATGCCATCTTCAACAGCGAAAAAGACACAAATGAGCTATTCCGTCAGGGAAGCGGGAGCGAACAAGCGGACATGGCCGACGATGCGCCCCAGCCGGAAGCGCAGCTACCGGAGTGGCTGGAGGGACTGAGCCCCCCCGACAGCGGCCCACTCCCCTTTATATCCGATGAAGATGAGTCACCTGACGATGTGCAGGAATCCACCGAGGAAAATCAAACCGGCGACCCTGCCAGCGAATTGCAGAGCTGGTTGAATGCGATGGAGCAGGACGAGAGCGCCAGCGCAGGGTCGGAACCGCCGGCCGAAGCATCATCTCAGGAACAGCAGAACGCCGAGGACGTGGAGCCGGACGCCGATTGGCTCCAGGAATTCGATTCAGGCGCCGACGAACAGGCGCAGACGCAGATGGAGCTGGAGACGCCCGCTGATGCTGACGACGATTTTGCGCGATGGTTGACGGGTGAGGAAATTAGCGAAGGCGCCGCCACCGGAGAAGGGGAGGAGCCGCCGGTTCAATCGCTCGACGATGAAGACTTCCAACAGTGGCTGGCCGATGCCCGGCTGGAAGAATCGGCTTCCAAAAGCGGTGATGACGAGATGTGGGATGAGGAAGCCGCACCGGCCGAGGAGCCTGATGCCGACACGCCGGTTTGGATGCAGATGTCCGACGATGAGTTTCTGACTGAGAGCGGCGGTTCATCGCCGACCGATCCTGACTCCGAGGCTGCGCCTGACTGGCTCGCAGAATTCGAAGAGGAAAGCCTGGGGGAAATCCAGCAACCGTTCGCCGAAGATGACGACGACGATTGGTTGGAGCCCCTTGAATCACCTTCTGCCGAGGACGTTCAACAGGCTGACGAAGAAGCAGGCGAGGAGATGACAGAGGAGGACTTTCTTGCCTGGCTCGCCACGCTTGATGAGGGCGGTCTTGATGCAGAGGAAAGTGCGGAGGATGCTTCGCCGGCTGCTGAAGCCGGCGCGCCTGACGAACTTTCTCTGCCGGAGGACGAGGCAAGCGAAGCGCAAGAGGTGTTGCCCAGCGAGGAAGATCTGGTACCAGAGGAGCCGCGGGCGCAGGAAGCACCCGCCGAACTGCCTTCCTGGCTCGGCGAATTGGGCGAGAGCGATCAGACGGTTGCAGAGGCCGATGACGACTTCGCCGGCGATTTGCCCGACTGGCTGCAGTCAACGCTGTCAGAGAGTGAAGCCGGCCCGCTGCCGTATGTGGAGGCGGAAGGCGAGGCGACGGATGAAATTGAGGACGAAGCGGAAGACTCCCTCGCGGAGCCGGCTATAGAGGAGGATATAGAAGCTGCAGAAAGCGCAGCGGAAGCCGGCGAAGAAGTTCCTGAGTGGCTGGCTGGTGTTTCGGACGAGTTTGATAGTGAAAGCGCCCCTTCATTTGCAGGTGATGCACCAGAAGTGCAAGACGAGACGCAACCGTCTGGTGAAGAGCCCCTCGAAGCGCTGCAACCGGCAGAGGATGAAATACAGGAAGATCTGGACTTTGCCGACGCCTCGCTCGATCCCGATGCATCAGACGATCTGGTGCCTACGGAAGACTTACCGGACTGGTTCAGCGACGTTATGGCCGATATCGAGACGGAGAGCGAGCTCGGCGACCAGGTTGAAGTCCCTGCAGAGCTCTCCAACGTGCCGCCACAATTGGCCGCTGACGATTTGCCTGAGTGGCTGGACAGTCCATTTGTAGACAGCCCGGATGCCGAACCGACTCCACTGAACGAAATACCCGAGTGGCTAAAGCCGCCCCCTCGTGCGGGCCGGGAAGACACAGTTGGAGAAGAGGAACTGCTCAGTCTGGGCGCTCCAGAAAGCAGCGATGAGTGGGCCGACCTTCTGGATGCACTGCCGCCTCCTGAACGCGACAGCGAGAGCCTCAGCCAGGCGGACATACCAGAATGGCTTCAGGCGCTGAAACCTCAGGCGCTGCGCGAAGATTCAGAAGAAGCTCCCGCGCCGCAGGAACCGGAAGAAAGCGAAGGGCCACTTGCCGGGTTGCGTGGCGTCATCGGCGTGGCGCCGGCAATGGCGCATCCACGAGCTGCCGAACGGATCGATCCCGATCTATCGGCTCAGGAACACGAGCAACAGGTAGCATTATTGCGGCAGCTGGCCCGTTCGGAGGGCAGCGCAATCTCCCCTCGCGCACTGCCCTCGGCTACAACGACATCATCAACGGCCGTTCGCGTGCTGCTGGCGGTGCTGCTGCTGGTCGCGCTGCTTATCGGCCTGTTCTTCACAGAGACGATCGTCGAACTGGCGCCATGGGCGCCGGTGAGCACCGCAGCGGACGCAGCGGGCATCATCGATGCCGCCGCCGGCGAACCGGTCATCGTCGCCTTCGAGTACACGCCTGCGTTGGCCGGCGCCCTGAACGCTGACGCTCATGCTGTCCTGGCAAAGCTCGCCGACAACAATAGTTCTGCAATATTGGTCAGTCAGACTGCAGCGGGCGCGACACTGGCGCAGCAGGCTGCATCAGACACCCCTGACTTGCAGAGCGTGGACGTAGGTTATGTCCCCGGTGGAGCGGCCGGTCTGCGCAGCATGGCCCAATGCATCGCCAATGGTCAACCATGCCCTTCGCTATTCGGCCGTCCACTGGCCCAGGATGACAGCGCGGCGCTAAACGATGCTGCGTTAATCGTTGTCCTCAGCGGTGAGCGAACCCGGCTAATTGACTGGGTGGAGCAAGTGCAAACGACAAGCGGCGTCGCCATGCTGACTTTTGTAACGGAGGCCATCGCGCCTGTGGCTGCGCCCTATGCTGATAGCCGGCAGCTGACCGTCGTCTCCAGCAGCGGGCATTCGACTTTGGAGGCGGATAGTGAACCGCTGCCACCGCAGACAGCAGCCGTCACGATGGGCCGCGGGCTGGCAATCGGAATCATCCTAATCGGTGCAATCTATTATCTTGTTGCCGGACAAAGGCGGACGCCAACAAATGAGTGAGTTTCCTCTGGTTCTGGTGGGGTTTTTGTTGACCCTGTTTATCTATAGTTACGTGGTGGGCGACAATCCGCTCTATCGTTTGGCCGTTCATTTGCTGGTGGGAGTAAGCGCGGCCTACGCGGCGGTGATTGCTATTGAAAGCGTCTTCCTGCCCCTGTTCCAACGCCTTCAGGAACAACCCACAGCGCCGGATAACCTGCTATGGGGAATTCCTCTTCTCCTCTCGCTGCTCCTCTTGCTGAGGTGGCTGCGCCCGTTGGCCTGGGCTGGCAACAGCACGATCGGCGTACTGATTACGGTGGGCGCAGCCGTGGCCCTGGTAGGCGCCATTACAGGCACAATCCTCCCCCAGGTTTTAACTATGCCAGATGGTGAGCCGTGGTTGGGACTGGCGACGGCGCTGCTCACGGCCTGTGCCTTGCTCTATTTCCAGTTCACCGGTCGCGCAGATCGGGAGGGCCAGTTCACACGCCCCGCGTGGAAGCGAGTCATTGCCGCCGTAGGACAGGGAGTCCTCATGGTCACCTTTGGCGCGCTATTCGCCGGCGCTTTTAGTACAAGTCTCGTCGTGCTCGTGGAACGCCTTAACCATTTCATTACAGAGCTGGCCTCCGCACTGGGACCGTTTCTCTCATGATTGTCGACAGCTATTTCCCCTCCTTCCTCCTGGCAGACTGCGGCTCGACGACGACCACAGCAGCGCTCTTCGATATTACGGAGACAGGCTATCGTCTCGTGACCCAGGCGGTGGCGCCAACGACCGCTTCTGCTCCCTGGCGAGATGTGACCGTTGGCATCCAGGCCGCAATTGGAAAGATATCGCAGATTACGGGCCGCCCCCTGCTGACTGATGACGGCGATCTGATAACTCCCCGGAAGGAAAACGGTATGGGGGTAGATCGCTTCGGGGTCACGGTCAGCGCTGCGCCGCCTTTGCGCCTGGTAACAGCGGGCCTGCTCGAGGAAGTGAGTCTGGCAAGCGCGCGCCGCGCCGTCCGCACAATTTACGCGCAGGAAATAGATAGCTTCAGCCTCAAGGACACCCGGGATGAGGAGGAGCAAATAAAGGCGATGGTCGCAATCGAACCGGACCTGATTTTGCTCACCGGGGGAACCGATGGGGGCGATACGGCGCAGCTGCGCGAACTGCTGCAAAAGGTGGAACTGAGCGTCAATCTATTCAATGGAGCTGCCAAACCGCAGGTGCTGTACGCGGGCAACAGCCGGCTGCGGGAACAGGTAACCACGTCCCTGGGTTCACTGACCAACGTACACGTTGCCGATAACGTGCGCCCCACCATCCAATCAGAAGAGCTCGCGGACACGATGCAGGTGCTGGGCGAGCTCTATGAGGATCTAAAAGTGGGCACGCTGCCCGGTATTCATGATCTCGTCGAGTGGAGCCAGTTCCCGGTGCAAACCACGGCACGGACCTTTGGTCGCATGATAGAGTATTTTGCCGCACTCTACGAATCGCGCATCGTGGGGTTGGACCTCGGCAGTAACAGCGTCGTCCTGGCGACGGCGCATGAGCAGGAGAAACAGATATATATCGATAGTAACGCCGGGATGGGACGACCGTTGGTGAATCTGTTGGACAGCGTTCCTCCGCCAACGCTCCTTGCCCACCTGCCCTTTTCCCTGACCGAGGAAGCGCTGCGCGATTTCATTCAGGAGAAAGCGCTCTATCCCCAGACCGTCCCCATGACGGAAGAAGAACTATATCTGGAACAGACGCTGGCGCGGCAGGTGATCAGGCATGCTTTCGCGGGCGCGGCACAACAGTGGGGGTGGACTGGCGGTGGACATGCTCAGACGCTTCCATTTAGCCTGCTCGTCTTGCGCGGACAGATTCTGGCACGCGCGCCGCGCCCGGGCCAGACGATGCTCATGGCTCTGGACGCGCTCCAGCCCTCAGGCATCTTCTCCGTCGCCGTCGATCGTTATGGCGTGCTTCCGCTGCTGGGATTACTCGCAACCCAGGAACCGTCAGCCGTCGTCCAGATCCTGGAAGGAGGCGTTCTCGTAGAGCATGGTTGGGTGATTGCCCCCACGGGCCCGGCGCAGCCTGGGAAAAAAGCACTGCGCATTACAGTGGACTCCGCCGACAAAGGCGAATACCGCATCGACGCGGAGTTCGGCGAGCTGATTAGTGTACCACTCGATCCAGGCGTTCCGGCCCAACTAACCCTGGAACCGGAACGCCGCATTGACGTGGGATTTGGCCCAGGACGCAGCAAGAAGATCACCGTGCATGGCGGCGCAGCCGGTCTGGTGGTAGACTGCAGAGGACGGCCATTGCAGCTTCCCGACGAGGAAGCCGACCGCCAGTCGATTCTTCGCCAGTGGCAATGGGATATGGGCGGTTAGGGAAAGGAATGATGATCACCCCTAGCGTGACGACGGTAAAACCATTGATAAAAATCAGGCGTGATCGGCTACTACCGCGCCCCGGCGAGGTCGTGGTTACACCGGGTCAGGAAGTCAATCCTGTGCAGGTAGTGGCGCGCACGTCGCAGCAGCGGGGATTTACCATCGTCGATGGAGCTGACATTCTGGGCGTGCCGCCTGATGACGTACCCAACTATCTACTGGTAGAGGAGGGCGCGGCGGTTCAGAAAAAGAAGCCACTATTGCAGAAGAAAGGCTTGTTTGGTAGCAAATCTTACAGCTCGCCCGTCAACGGTATCCTGTATCAGGTCAGCCACGGACGGCTTATTCTGCAACAGACATCAGATCTGTTAGAATTGCGTGCTATGATCAGAGGTGTCGTAGCCGGTTATCTGGGTAACAGGGGTGTGGTAATCGAGACACAGGGATCGTTGGTCCAGGGGGTCTGGGCCTCCGGGCGTGAAGGTTTCGGTACGATTAAGATCGCCACAGAGAGCTACGACGGACCCCTTCTAAAAGAGCACATCGGCGCAGATGCCCGGGGCGCCGTGCTTGTTGCCGGCTACGTCGACAGACCGGGCGTGCTTGACGCAGCAGAAAGTCATTCGGTCCGTGGCGTTATCGTCGGCAGCATTCCCGCCAGTATGCTGCACACGTTGCCAGCTTTACGCTTTCCGATTATTGTTACAGATGGGTTCCGCCAACAACCAATGGCGCCACCGATTTTCCAATTACTACAACAGTCGGAGGGTCGAGAAGCGTCCCTGTTTGGTGCGGATACGGGGTCCTGGTCTCGTCCGGAGATCGTCATCCCCCTTCCCGCGTCGGATGCGCCGCAGCAGGAGGTTCACTCGTTGCAGCCACTTGGCGTTGGCCAGCGTGTTCGTCTGTTGCGAGCACCGCATGCCGGTGTCGTTGGCGAAGTCGTAGAAGTTTACGATCGTGCTCGTGCCACAGAAACTGGCTTTCACCTTCCGGGCGCCAGTGTAGCTATTAATGAGGAAGAGGTACTCTTCGTCCCTTATCCAAACCTTGATTTGATCCGTTGAAAACACGGACCGAACAGGAGGGAACTATGTTTAGACAACGTTCGCACACCCGTCACAGCATGGAGGCCGGCCAGGCATCGCCGTTTGCGATCCTCCTGGCAGCGCTGCTGGGCATTCTGGTGCTGGCCATTATCTGTACTGGCGGCGTCCTCTTTTTTCGCAACGGCGATCAGGTCGAAGTTAGCGGAACCAGCACGGCGATTGCCGAGGCTAACGCCACAACACTGGCGCAAAATGCCATGGTGACGCAAACGATTGCAGCTCTGGAAACAGAAGCAGCGCGCCCTACCAACACTCCCACCAACACACCGGTTCCTCCAACGGAGACGCCAACGGCAACAAACACGCCGGAACCGTCTCCGACGGCGGTGGTAGAGGCGCCGGAAGCGACGCCGACGCCGAATCTCTTCGGTACGAGCATTTTCGACAACACGCCGACACCCATTGCGGGCGCCGCGGATGATGGAACAGGCACCGGCGGTGATACGTTGCCGGACACCGGTATTGGTCTGGGACCGGCCCTGGCTGCAGCACTGGGCCTTCTCTTCCTCCTGGTGGTTGCTCGTCGTCTCCGCACCGGATAGGGTGCAACTCCTGCGGGGCGCAGATATCCTTCCGTCACCTGCTGGCGGTCGATACTTCTGCCCCATCCCCCACCTGGTGGAGAGCCGTCGGGCCGCCTGATCAAAGTTCAAGTGCGATCAGGAGTTCGCGCGTTCATCCTCTCCTGAGGGCGCGCCTCAATGGGCATACCTTCCATGGTATTCAGTCGTCGCCTGGCACGCAACGACGAGATTGCAATGAACAACACAGCCACTATCTTGTTAGTAGAAGATGACCCGTCCATCCTGGACGGTATGGCCGATCTGCTGCAGATCTCAGATCTCGATTATGAGATAAATGTGCTCAAAGCGACGAACGGCGAAGAAGGGCTGCTCAGGATGGAAGATCAGGTGCCAGACCTGATTATTTCCGACATCATGATGCCACGTCTGAATGGTTTTGAATTTCTGGCCCGAGTCCGCGAAAATCCCTCCTGGGTTCACATTCCATTTATCTTTTTAACGGCAAAGGGCAAGAGACAGGACATCATGGAAGGCCGGCGCAGCGGCGCAGAACTGTATATCACGAAACCGTTCGTCAGCGCCGAGCTGTTGGAACTGGTAAAGAGCCAGCTTGATCGCACCTTCCAACTGCAGCAGGCTCGTCAACAGAAGCTCGGCGCTCTAAAACGCAACATTCTGCAACTGCTTAATCACGAGTTTCGCACGCCGCTCACCTACGTCACCGCCTATTACGATATGTTGGCTGACAGTCTGCTGAGCGTTGAAGATAGCAACAATTTACAGGAATACTTGCGCGGCATTCAGGTCGGTTGTGTACGCCTCACCAATCTGGTGCAGGACCTTGTTCGAGTGATGGATATCCGCACCGGAAAAGCCGCCGAGAAGTTTAAACAACAGGCGCGGATGCTCGACGACGTTGGTGGGCTCTTCCGCCAACGCGGCGAAGCCCATGAGCCTCGCGCCAGGCAGGCCGACGTCGCCGTTGAATACGACATCGCAACGAATCTGGCTCCCGTGTACGCCGATCCGGCGGGTCTGGCCGATGCCATCGATCGCCTGATTGACAACGCCATCAAATTTACGAAAGCACGACGCGACGGCCCGCAGCGGGTGAGGCTGTCGGCCAAAATGTACAACGAACAGGTCGTATTATCCGTAGAGGATACTGGAGTGGGCTTTCCCGCTCACGTACAACGACAGCTATTTGACCTGTTTTTTCAATATAATCGCGAGCGGCTGGAACAACAGGGATCAGGATCCGGCCTGGCCATCGCCAAAGGATTGGTAGCGTTGCATCACGGTCACATTGAGGTGGAAAGCACAGAAAACAGCGGCAGCCGCTTCAGTATCGTGCTCCCACCCTATCAACAGGCCATCAATCTCGACACCCTGTCGGCCCGACCATCCCGGCAGGCGACGGTCCTTATCGTAGAGGATGATCGGCACTTGCTGGAGGGCTTGCGCGAGCTAATGGAAATGGCCGACACACCCTATCAGCTCAAGGTGCTGACTGCGACCAACGGTGAGGAAGGACTGGCCGTTTTGGAGCAGCATCAGGCCGATCTGATTATCTCAGACGTGATGATGCCCATGATGGGCGGTTACGAATTTTTGCAGCGCGTACGCTCTAACTCGGCGTGGTTACAGATCCCTTTCATCTTTCTCACCGCTAAGGGCGAGCGCGAAGATATTCATCGTGGGCGGCGCAGCGGCGCAGAGGAGTACATCACCAAGCCGTACGACATTGACGAGCTGATGCAATTGACCATCACACAGCTCGACCGCTACTTCCAGCGTCAGGGAGCGATGACACAGAGCTTCGAGGCGCTGAAGCGTAGCATCCTTGGCATGTTGCAGCCGGACTTCAGAGGCCCTCTTGATTTGGTCACCACCTACTCGGAAAAGCTTTCAACCGACCTGGAACAAGTCGAAACCGACGAAGATCTGGCTACGTCACTGGAAGGGATTCAGGACAGCAGCGCTCGACTGACACGCCTCGTGGAAGACTTCATCGCCATGGCCGAGTTTAAGACTGGCGAAGCTGAGTCGGCCTTTCGTTTGCGCGCAGCGCCCGTCAAAAACATCAGCATGGTGCTCTACGAAGCAGCGTACGGCGTTCAATTTGATGCGGAACAAAAAGGGATCGAGTTTCGCTATGATCTGAATCACGATCTACCGGCTGTTGTCTGTGATCGGGAGCGTTTGCTAAACGCACTGGAACGACTGCTGACCTTTGTTCTCAGCAATTGCGAACCTGATGGTAACACGATTATCCATTTGGCGAGCAGAGGGGCAGATAAGTTCGTCGACCTCCAGATTCAGGTATTTAACACACGCTTTCCTCCCGACCGTGCGCAACGAATTGCCCAGTTCTTTGCAGGCGACGATGAGACAATGCTGGATCTTCCAGGAGCGGGCCCCGGACTGACCGTCATCAAGAATACCGTCGCCCTTCACAACGGAAAGATCCGCTTGCAACAACACAGCGGCGATCAGATAACGGTGAGGCTTCTTTTTCCCGCGCATCACCCGCAGGCGGTCAAGCAGAGCACGCAGCCAGGCTGAGTCACAACGCCGGTCGCAACCGGCACAATCAAGCCAGTATAACCCAATGGAAAGGAGAGAATAGAAACGATGGCAACCCTGTTAGAAAAAGCTCAGACACTCATTTCGGCCAATCTTCACGCCATGGTGGACAAGGCGCTGGAAGCAAACTCCGTGGCAGTACTGAAGCAGTACATTCGCGATGCGGAGCAAAACCTGACGGAGCTGGAGCAGGCCGCGGCTACCGTGGGAGGAGAAGTAAAGACTCTCGAACGTCGCTACAAGGAATACAAGAACAAAGCCGACCAGCTCGATAGAAACATCGACACACTGCTCATGCAGGGCAAGACAGAACTGGCCCGAGCCGCCCAAAATGAGTTGAATAGCACCAGGCGACTCCAGGAGCAGTATCACGAGCAGTGGGTGCGCCAGCAGCGCGAGTACGACGCCCTGCTCAACGCGCGCCTGAAGTTGCAGGCCAAACTGACCACTATCCGCCAGGAGCAGAAAGAGCTTGAAGCATTGCTGGAGCTCGCCAAGTCGAAGGAAGCAACGGTGCGCGCGATCAAGAGCCTGGACGATCTGATGGGTGTCGGCGACAGCGACATTGCTCGCCTGGGCGAATCGATCCGTGGTCGCCTGGACCGGGCAACAGCGTACGGCGAAATGTACGCGGACCGTCTCGATAATCAGATGGACGAGGCTCTGGGCAAAGCAGAAATCGACTTGCAACTGGAGGAGCGCAAGCGCCGTCTCGGGCTGGAAGAGGCGCAGGCTGCTGAGGACACTGCAGAGGAAACAGGAGCCGAGACGCTGAGTGAGTGAGCGCTGCGGCATGCGCGCCACCCGGTTTCCATCAGGCTAACGAACAATGACCGTCAACAAGCGTACCAGCCTGGAACAGCGAGCACAGCGGGCTATCCTGCAGTATGCCTTCTTTCGGCCTGAAAGCGCTGTGCTATTGGCGCTGACTATCCTTGTAGCCTTCTTCGCCCCACAGTACGTCGAGCTGATCCCGTGGTGGGGCTGGTTGTTGGGCGGCCTGGTTGGAGAAGCGGCGCTGGTCTACAGCAGCCTGACCGATCCGGAGGCACACCGTCGCGTCGTCGCCGATATGCTCCAGGATGAGTTTCATCCCGAACGACTGCAGGACAACTGGCTGAGGGAACAGGTGCGCAGCGCCTTCGATTATCGGAGCCGGATCACGGCAGCCATTCGCGAGCGCCGCGACAGTGTATTGAAGGATCACCTGGCCGATACAGCAGGTCAGCTCGACGAATGGCTGGAAGAAGTGTATGGGCTGGCGCAACGGCTCGATCGCTACTTGATGGAGCGCGACCTGCACCGCAGTAATCGAGAACACGCCACCGCCCGCTTGCGCGAGTTGCGGGAGCAATTGCAGCATACTGATGCTCAGGCTGTGCGGCGGGACATTGAGTACAACATTGAGAGCCTCCAGGGGCAACTGGATGCGATTGACCAGCTGGAGGATGCCATGCAACGAGCTCGTCTTCGCCTAGAGAACACTCTGACCGCTATGGGTACTATCTACACCCAGACCATGCTGGTAGGCGCCAAGGATATTGACAGCGGTCGCGCGCGGCGCCTGCGACAGGAGATTACCGACGAGGTAGATGAGCTGAGTGACGTGCTGGCGGCTATGGACGAAGTATACGCAGCCGATAACCAGCGCCAGTTCACCTGAGCACCCCTTTCTGTATAGAGCCTTAGAAAAACCGTTGAATGCCTTTTCCCTTGGGCTAAAGACTCCCGTACGTTTGCCTAAATGCAGCGCCTCTGGTACCATCTTCGACTGCAGTCATTGAGGATTGTGCAATATTCGGTTGCCATGCAGCCAACTATCCGGCAAACGAGAGTAACGTTTGAACGGACGCCAAAATTGCCGAACGGAGATTAGATCATCTATGAAAGTACTACTTAATGAAGACGTTGATAACCTCGGCTACGCGGGTGAGGTTCACGATGTTGCTGACGGCTATGGCCGTAACTACCTCTTGCCTCGCGGCCTCGCCGTATTAGCCACACCCGGCGTTTTGAAACAGGCTGCCGCCTGGCGCGCCAAGGCTGAGGCGCGACGGGCCGAACGACGCGCGTTGCATGAAGAGCTCACCGAAAAGATCAACGAAACGCACCTGGTGTTCCGCGCCAAAGCAGGTGAGTCGGGCCGTCTCTATGGCTCCGTGACTATGATAGACGTGGCCGACCGTCTCAACGAAGAGCTTGGGACAGAAATTGACCGCCGCAAGTTTGACAGCGATTCACTACGAGAGCTTGGCGAGCATCGCGTTACCATTCACCTGGATCGCGACTTCCACCCGCAGTTGCTTGTATATGTCCACCCCGAAGACGCAGAAACAGAAGAAGCTGACGAACAGGCGCAGACGGGCGAGGACGAAGTCGATGGCGAAACTGAAACGCCAGTTGCAGAGGAATCTATCGAAGCGGAAGCAGCTGAGACAGAAGCAGTTGTAGCAGAAGCCGAGGTTGAAGCGGACGCAGAGGCGGAGGCCGAAGAAGAAGCTCTTGAAGACGAGGCCTAAAGCAGGCACATCTGTACCGCACGATTAATGCGGACCGCGCCTCGTTTAGCCACTGGTCTGCCAGTGGCTTTTTTAAAGAGGTAACTATCGCGAGTAAAAGCTTTTGTCAGTAGAAATGGACGAACTGGGAATAATCTTGCGCGACGCGCGCGAGATGAAAGGCCTGACGTTGGTCGAGGTACAGGAACAGACGCGAATTAGCGCCCGGTATCTCGAAGCCATGGAGTCAGGTGAATATCATTTACTGCCCACACCGGTCCACGTTCGTGGCTTCTTGCGCAACTATGCTCGCTTTCTCGATCTCGACCCAGAGCCATTGGTGGAACGTTACGAGGCGAACGAGAGCACCCGCTCGCGGGTGACGGCCTCCCCCTCAACAGAAAATGGGGATGGGCTCACTACGAGGAACGATCAGCCCTTCTTCAATCCTGTTAACGTCGACCTGGAAGGGAATGCTGATGGCGCTGAATCGCGGGTGCGTCTGGTGATTATTGTCGCGCTCTTGATCACCATCGGGCTCGCCGCCAGCCGCTTCTTGCCCGGGATCACGGGTAACGGGGACGGGGGCGAGAACCTTCCGGCAATGATCGAATCTCTGATGAGCCAGGAGGCTGAACCTGCCGCCGATGTCGCCCCTGACGGTACGACAACGCCCGAGGCCACAGAAACTGTTGAGGTCACCATCATTCCCAGCGAGCGCAACGATCCTATCGGCGCGGCGACGGATGAAGCCGCAGGTCCTGTGCCCACGCAACCTCCCCTCCCCGCCACTATGGACCGCATTAATCTGCGTCTCGACATTACGGAGCGGACGTGGGTGCGCGTCACCATAGACGGCGAAGTGGTTCTGGAAGACCAGGTAACCCGCGAAGACGGGCCATTTGAGTGGGAAGCCGAACAGGAAGCACACCTACGCACGGGTAATGCCGCCGGCGTCTTCATCAACATTAACGACGTCGACATTGGCAAGCTCGGCGGGCGCGGTGAAGTGGCGGAGCAAACCTGGACCACGACCACGACCGGAAATTAGAGCCTGAGCGATCCCTCAGGTTTTCGCTGCGATGGTCAGAGTCGAGGGCGCCGTCCTTCCGCTCTGAGCGTTCGACTCCCGAATCTATGAGTAAACATAAGACGAAGAAGCAATTTTACCTGCTCAGCCTGGGTTGCAGCAAGAACACGGTCGATTCTGAGAGCATGGCCGCCCTCCTCGACCGGGCAGGATATGGCAGCACCTCCGACGCTGACGAAGCCGGAGTGCTCATCGTCAATACCTGTGGCTTTATTCAGGCTGCAAAAGAAGAGTCGATTGACGCCCTACGCCAGCTTGCTGCTGACAAACGGCCCGATCAGTTGCTCATTGCCGCCGGCTGCCTCTCCCAGCGATACGGTCCAATGCTGGTGCAGGAGGTGCCGCAAATTGACGGCGTCATCGGCACCCGTCGCTGGATGGATATCGTTCCTTTCATTCGCAAGTTGCGCCGTCGCAGACACCCGGAACCGATGTATCATCTGCCGGACGAGGCACAGACGGTAGGCAAGGATGAGCGTAACGTGTTGCGCGTGGCGCCACAGGGCGGGAGTGCTTACATTAAGATCGCCGACGGCTGCCGGCGTCCCTGCGCATTTTGTACCATTCCCGAAATCAAGGGCACGCTGGTCAGCCGACCCAGGGCCTCCATCGTCGAGGAAGCGGTCGCGTTACAGGAGGCCGGCTTTCGCGAAGCGATTCTCATCGCCCAGGATACGACCGACTACGGACACGATCTGGGGCTCAAGAACGGCCTGAGCAAACTCCTGGAGCAAATAGTGCAGGCTGCTCCTGATTTAGATTGGATCCGCATCATGTATGCCTATCCTGGTTACGTCACCGACGAACTGGTGGAGACGATGGCGCGCCACGAGCAGATTCTTCCTTATCTGGACATTCCCTTGCAACATGGCCATCGTGAAACGTTGAAGCGGATGCGCCGCCCGGCGAATATAGAGTGGGTTTACCGCACCGTGGAAAAGCTGCGCCAGGCGATGCCCGATCTGGCCATTCGTACCACCTTCATCGTTGGTTACCCAGGTGAAACGGACGAGGAATTCGAAGCGCTAAAGCAGTTTGTGCGCGATCTTCGTTTTGATCGCGTTGGCGTCTTCACCTACTCTTACGAAGCGTCAACGCCATCGGCCACAGTCGCCAAACAGGTACCGGATGAAATCAAAGAGGCCCGCCGGGACGAACTGATGGCCCTGCAGCAGCAAATTTCGCTGGAAAAGAACCAGGAACAGGTGGGCCGCACCCTGCCGGTGTTGGTAGAAGGGTTTGGCGACGGCGTAAGCGTGGGACGCAGTTACCGTGACGCTCCCGAAATTGACGGCATGGTCTTCGTGCCGGGCGAACTGCCCGTGGGCGAGATCGTGCCGGTGACGATTGACGGCGCCATGGTATACGATCTGACCGGACAACCTGCCGGCTATACGGCCGGTGAGGCGACCATATCGCTGAATCAGACCATCACCACCTGACAGTAAACCCATATGCCCCAGTCACGCTTTACGTGGACGCTACTACTCATCGGTTCTTTCCTCCTCGGTGTGGCCTGGATTATGGAATCGCGGGAGGAGCCAACGACAGCCGAGGCTGCATCGTCGGTCATGGAGGCTCCGGCCGCCGGTCACCTTGCCCCAGATTTCACCCTGGAGACGCTCAACGGCGATTCCTTCACCCTCTCTGACTACCGCGGGCAGCCGGTGGTGCTCAACTTCTGGGCCACGTGGTGCCCGCCCTGCCGTGCTGAGATCCCCTTCTTCCAGGCCGCCAGCCGCACGTACAATGGACAGGTTGCCGTAGTAGGCATCGATGACGGCGAGCCGCGAGGAATTGTAGCGCCATACGTGGCCGAGATGGGTATGACCTATCCGGTTCCATTGGATGAAACCAGCGAAGTCAGCCGCCGCTACCGCATCAGTTCCCTGCCCACCACCTTCTTTATCGACAGTGCAGGCACCATTCAGAACATTCACATTGGCATCCTGAATCAGGCAGTCCTCGACGACCAGATTTCACAGTTGCTCGACTCATAAGATGCTACCCACCATCGACATCGGCCCGCTCGTCATCCCTACCGCCGGTCTGGTATACATCCTCGGCATCTGGCTTGCACTCTCCGTCGTGGAGAAGGCAGCGGCTGCGTTGCGCCTGCACGTGGCAGCCACTTATACCGTAGGCGTTGCAGCGCTGGCTGGCGGATTTATCGCGGCCCGTGTCGTTTTCGTCGTTACCCACTGGAGCGCATACGCCGACAACCTTCTGGGCATCATCTGGCCCCTCACTTCAGGCTTCAATTTCGGCGCAGGCCTGCTGGTTGGTATCGCAGCCGGATTCTTCTACGCCAGGGCGCGCCGGCTACCGGCCGGCGACACCCTGGATGCTCTCGCCCCAGGCATCCTGGTCGGTCTTGCCATGGTCAGCCTGGCCGACTTTCTGGCCGGCCCGGGATACGGGAAGGAGGCTGATCTGCTCTGGAGCATCGACCTTTTTGACATTCGGCGTCATCCGGTTCAGATCTATGAGATAGTGGTCGCCGCGCTGGCCCTGTTAGGCTGGCATCTACAACGGTCCCGTCGCGAGTACGCGGGCCAGCTCTTTTTGCTTGCCGCCGCCATCTACAGTGCAGGGCGACTGTTTGTAGACGCCTTCCGAGCAAATGCCTGGCTGACCGCGGGCGGCTATCACGTTTTGCAGATCATCCTGTTCATACTCTTCATGGCCTGCCTCTTCCTGTTGGGTTACTTTGCGCGGCAGAATGCTCCGGCCCAGGCAGAAGTCGAGGCAGCCTCGCAAGGCTGATGGCTGTTTCCGTCACCCTCTTGCCAGTGCCGGCGGTCACTTATTTCATCCCATCTCTGTTCCCCGTTTACCTTGCCAAGCTACTCTGAAACGGGTACCATGCAGGCCGAATTAACCCTGGCAGCGAGGGATACAAGAGATGTTTGAAGTAAACGGTACCTACGCCAATCGCAAAGGGAAGTACACCGTTCTATCTGTCGAACCACCAAGAATGACCGTGCGTTATGAGGATGGCTCGACGGCTGAGCTGAACATGGCCATTCAGGAACGCATCTGGGAGAACATCCAGAGTGAGGAAGAAGCCCGCGCCGCCAGCCGCCGAGCGCGAGAACGGCGTGGAAACCAGGACACACGCTACTTCATTAAGTCGATCAGCATGATCGCCGAGGAAGACCTTTCAGTCCCAGGGTGGCGAGAGCGCGTGATTGTGGTCGGTGCAGATGGACCCAACTTACGTGCAGGCGATCGCATACTATTCTATGCGGTAGAGGATCACGTTTTCTTCGCCGTGGCAACCGTCACGGGTCCGCCGTCGGACACCGTGCCCAAAGGCTTCTTTTACTCAGAGGACGAGGCCGGGCAGTTACGCTTCTATCCCATCGACCTGGACGAGCACACTTACAATCTGGATCAGGCAGTAGAGTTGGATCAAGCGGAGCTGGAAAGCGTTCCGAATCACAGAAAGCAGTTGCAAAAGGCCAATGTCTTTTTGCAGGTTGACGAAGACGATTTTGAGCTGATCGCCGAACTGCTTACAGAAATCACCGAGGAAGAAGACGAAGATTTCGAAGACGAAGAAGAGGAGGAAGAGGATTACGACGAATAACACGAGCAACGCCGAGCACATCCTGGTCTGTGTGGCCTGGCCCTACGCCAGCGCTGATATACACCAGGGCAACGTCACCGGGTCCTATCTGCCCGCAGACATCTATGCGCGCTTTCA
This sequence comes from Chloroflexota bacterium, assembly GCA_048620455.1. Lineage (GTDB taxonomy): Bacteria > Chloroflexota > Anaerolineae > Promineifilales > Promineifilaceae > JAAYYY01. The sequence continues at coordinate 29,079 of JBMCFH010000002.1, forward strand.
TCGATTGCGCGGCAACAACGTTCTCATGGTGTCCGGTTCAGACAGCCACGGCACGCCGGTCACGGTGAAAGCCGACGAAGAAGGCAAATCACCGCAAGAGATCTTTAACCACTATCACCAGAGCTTCCTTAGCGTTTTCCAGTCACTGGGACTCAGCTACGATCTCTTCACGCACACGGATACTGAAAACCACAGGCAGGTATCGCAGGATATCTTTCTGTCCCTGCTAGAAAACGGCTACCTGTACCGGCAGGTGACGGAGCAAATGTATTCGCCGGCCTCGGATCGTTTTCTGCCCGACCGCTACGTCGAAGGCACCTGTCCCAACTGTGGCTACACACGGGCCCGCGGCGACCAGTGCGACAATTGCAACACGCTCTTTGAAAGCGCCGCGGAACTAATCGAGCCGCACAGCAAGCTGGACGATAGCGCCCTGGAACTGCGCGAGACAGAGCATTTCTTCCTCGATCTGCCAAAGTTGGCCGAGGATGGCCTGGCAGAGTGGATCAAGAATGACAAAGAGCACTGGCGACCGCAGGTAATCAACTTCGCCAGGAACCTGATACTGAACGAAGGTTTGCAGGGCCGCGCCGTGACCCGCGACCTGGACTGGGGTATTTCGGTGCCGGTGCCAGGCTTTGAGGAGAAGGTGCTTTATGTTTGGTTCGAGGCCGTCATCGGCTATCTGTCGGCGGCTATCGAATGGGCAAAAAATCAGGGCACGCCGGAAGCGTGGAAAGCATGGTGGTACGAGGATGATGCGCGCACCGTTTATTTCATCGGCAAGGATAACATTCCCTTCCACGCTGTGATCTGGCCCGCACAGCTTCTCGGCGTGCGCCGACTCTACGAAACAGATGAAGATAAGCGGCTTAATCTGCCCTACGACGTGCCGGCTAACGAGTTCATGAACATGGAAGGGCGTAAGATTAGCGGCAGCCAGCACTGGGGTGTGTGGATGGTGGATGCCATGGAACGGCATGACCCCGATCCCATGCGCTACTACCTCACCGTCACCATGCCCGAGACTCGCGACAGCGACTGGAGCTGGGAGGGGTACGTACAGCGCAACAACAACGAGTTGGTGGCGAACTGGGGCAACCTCGTCCACCGCGTGCTGAACATGACCCGGCGCTACTTCGACGGTGTGGTACCCGATCCAGGCGCGCTTCGCGAACAGGATGAGGCTCTCTTGCAAACCATCGACGAGGGATTTGCCACCGTCGGCGAGCTGTTCGACAGTTGCAAGTTCCGTGCGGCGACGGCTGAGGTCTTGAGCCTGGCAACAAAGGTTAATCAGTATCTGGAAGAAATGAGTCCCTGGAAGACGTCCAAGACGGACCGACAGGCAACGGCGCAGACGTTGTACACAGCATTGCAGGCCATCAACGGGCTCAAGATACTATTCGCGCCGGTGTTGCCCTTCACCGGCCAACGTCTGCACGAACTGTTGGGGGAGGAAGGACAACTGTTCGGCGAGCAAAAGGTCAGGGCTTTTGAAGAAGGAAGCAGAAGCCACGTTGCCCTGACATACGATCCTGAGCCGGCGGTGGGATCCTGGGAGCGCCTGGAAATTCCGGTTGGACGCTCACTAGAGAAACCGAAACCGCTTTTCAAAAAACTGGAAGAGAGCCTGGCTGAAGAGGAACTGGCGCGGCTGGGCCAGTAAAGGAGTACGTGGCATGGTATACACCGACGACCAACTGAGCCGCTATCTGGATAACCTGGTCCCCAAACGCCCTGACGAGTTACGGGAAATGGAGGCGTACGCCGAGGAACATGGCTTTCCCATTATCGGGCCTGCCGCCGGTTATTACTGTTACCTCACTGCGCGCATGATCGGCGCCCGGCATATTTTCGAGCTGGGGTCGGGATACGGCTACTCTACCGCCTGGTTCGCCAGGGCCGTCCACGAAAATGGTGGCGGAGAGGTGCACCACGTGGTGTGGGACGAACAGCTGTCACGCCGCGCGCGAAAGCATCTTGAGGCATTAGGCTACGGTGACCTGGTCCGCTACCATGTGAGTGAGGCGGTACAAACACTCCGCGAGACAGACGGGCCTTTCGACCTGATATTCAATGACATCAACAAGGATGCGTATCCCGCCTCGTTGACTGTCATCGAGGAGAAGCTACGTCCCGGGGGCGTGCTGATTATCGACAACATGCTCTGGAGTGGGCGCGTTTTGGACGATGATAACCAGGAGGAATCGACACAAGCGATCCGCGAGGCAACCTCTCACGTGGTCAATAGCGACCGTTGGTTGGGCTCGCTCGTTCCCATCCGCGACGGCCTACTCGTCGCCTATCTGAGACATTGACCGGGTGGCAAGCCGTCCCCCATGGCATCAACGGAAAATGCGCCAGTACTCACCGTTGCTTCTTCTCCTCACCGCCTATCTATTCGTAGGCAGCCTCTATGCAATCTATACGCCGCCCTGGCAGGCGCCTGACGAACCGGCCCACTATAATTACATTCGCCAACTGAGCGGCGGTCGACTGCCGGTAATCGAGCCGGACGACTACGACGAGGCATACCGGCGTGAAATCGTCTCCGCACGATTCGACCCCGCGTACTCCATAGACCCCCTTACTTATGAAGACTGGCAACCCCCACTATACTATTTACTCCTGACGCCCATCTACCTGTTGTTCTCCGGCCTGTTGCTGCCGCTGCGATTGACAAATGTCGTGCTGGGAGCCGGCGTCGTGGGCCTGACCTATGTCGTCTCCCGGCAAGTATGGCCAAGGAAACAGTGGCCCGCGCTGCTGGCGGCGTCTTTCGTCGCCTTTCTACCCCAGCATGTAGCCATGCTCGCTGCGGTAAATAACGACAGCCTGGCGGAGCTTCTCATTGGCGTCCTTCTGGCCCTGCTCCTCCATCAGAGCGCGCGTCCAGATACATCGCACCGCCGCTGGCTGCTCATTGGTCTCGTGCTCGGCCTGGGCTTCCTCGCCAAGGCGACCGTTTACATCATGGCGCCTGTCATCGCCCTGGCGATTTTCTTGCTCTACCGGCGCGACCGGGCCCTTATGCTGCGCATCGGCGCCCTCACTTTTGTGCCCGCTTTCCTCCTTGGTTTGCCCTGGTGGCTACGAAATTTGTTTCTCTATCCGGGCCTAGATCCAATGGCCACTGCCGCCCACGATCGCGCCGTCGTGGGCCAGGTACGAACCGCAGAGTGGGTGAGCCAGTTCGGGCTAATAGAAACAGTTATGCGCCTGTTGCGCACCACGTTTCAGAGCTTCTGGGGCCAGTTCGGCTGGATGGGTGTGGTCATGGACGGTCGCATCTACTTGCTGCTCTTCATTTTCACGATCGTCGTTCTGCTGGGACTACTATGGGCCACTGTGCGGGTGGTTAGACCTGGGCACCATCCAGCAGCGAACAGGAATCGTCTGCTCCCTGCCGTAATCCTCGTTGTTACTTTCTTGCTCAGCCTGGGCGTGTTTATCGGCTACAATATCACCTTTGTGCAACATCAGGGGCGCTATTTATTCCCGGCTCTGATTCCCATCGCTGCCGGAGTCACGTTGGGCCTTAAGAGCTGGCTGGCGCCGTTGCTGGAGCGCGCTCGCAATCTGCCGCTCGCCGGCGCCGTCGTGTTCCTGTTCGCTGTCGCCTTTCTGGCGCTAGATTTATGGGCCCTATTCCGCTTCATCGTGCCCCAGCTCACCCTCCCCTGACCACCAACTAAGGAGCGCTCACAGATGGAATCAATCGCCGTAGATTGTGTTATAGAAGAAGACGGAAGCGTTCGAGTTCGACGCATCAGGCGCAACAGTGTCTGGGAAGCCGTGGAACAGGGACGCCAGTGGCAGGACGAAGATGGGCGACACGTACTGCTCATGTTACAGGGAACGTCCGTGCGCGAAGCCGTATTGTCCTCCGCTGATTTACGCTGGCGACTGAAGGAGGGACATGGCCCGCGGCGTCAAATCGTCTGACCGCGGCTTCCCGGTCAGGACGATAGAGACGCCAGCTTTCGATATTTGAGCCACTCGTAATAAGCCATATAAAGAGACAGCCGCAGACCGTGCAACCCGTCGCGGTAGCCCTTTAGCGACACGAAACGCCACCAGAAGTGCCGTAGAGGCTGGGTCAACGGCGTATAGAATTTGGGTTGGATGCCCTGCTCCCGCAAAATCCGCGCGTCATACTCCGTATACTGTCGCTGCTTCTGATGGAAATGGGCTTCATCACGGTAGTTGTAATGGCGCAATACACTCTGCAGATAACCAACCTGACCGTCGACGACAGCCACTTCATGCACCGGTCTCTCGTACCGCACACAGCCATGGCGAAACAGGCGAAGCTGGTAATCGGGATACCAGCCGGCTCCCAGCGTCAGACGACCGAAAATATAGTTGTGACGCGGCACGTACCAGCCCGCCTCAGGACGTTCCGCCATCACCTGGCGAATTTCCCGACCCAGTTCTGACGTTCCGCGCTCGTCTGCATCCACAAAGAGCACCCAATCCGTCTCCACCGCATCCAGCGCCGCGTTGCGTTGCTGAGCATAATTTTGAAAGCGTGACTGGCTCACGTCGGCGCCCGCAGCCCTGGCACGTTCAATCGTATCATCATCACTATACGAATCGAACACGAGGACGCGATCGGCCCAGCTCAGCGATGCAACGCACTCGCCAATGTGATCGGCTTCATTAAGCGTGAGGATGATGGCCGTCAGTTTCTGCGGCTCGGCGGTTATCCGTCGCCCGCTGCCCGCATCGGCAGGCGCTGTTTCAGGCACTCGCACCCCATCCCTAACTTGTGACAACCTCGCCCTGCTGCGGCTGCAGCATGGCTTCCGGCGCCCACTGCGCAGCAGCTTTCTCATACGCCTCGCGCAAGGCCGGTTTCTGGGCGCCGGCAGCCTTGCGCATCAGCCCCATGCGAGCCACGCGACGCGAAATAGCCAGCGTCACCCGATCATGGTGTTTGCGATACAGTTGGGCCCGGCTGCTCCATAGGTTCACAATCGAGCGCGCCGGCACCTGCCTTGTGCTCTCCCCGCCATAATGCACTATCTCCGCCGCAGGCACTGTATATATGGCCCAGTCGGCCTTATGGATTCGCCAGCACCAGTCAATTTCCTCGCAGTACATATGGAACGACTCGTCAAAGCCGCTCGTCTTTTCGGCGACGTCGCGCCGCACCATCATAGCCGCGCCCAGCGGATGATCGACGCGGAATGGCTCCCCGTCGGGCCGATATAGGCGCCGCGGGTAGCGCCCGTTGAGGCGACTGTCGTACAGCCGTGCCGAGATGGGCCACAGGTCGAAGACAAGCTGCGCTACGCCCGGAAAAGCAAACGCGCTGTGTTGAAAGCGCCCGTCGCGGTATACGAGGCGCGCACCGGCCATCCCCGCCTCCGGATGAGTGTCCAAAAAGTCGATCATACGGCGCATGGCGCCGGGGCGCACAAGGGTATCCGGGTTCAGCAGAAACAGATAGCGTGGTGAGCGCTCCGCCGCGGCTATCATCCCCTGATTATTCGCTGCCCCAAACCCGGCATTATGCTGGTTGGCAATGACCTGTGTCGCCGGAAATAGATTCTCCAGAATGGCCAGCGTGCCATCCGTGGAGCCATTGTCCACCACCCAGATCTCACCCCTCAGCCGTGACCGGTTCAATTCAGAATACACCGACGACAGGCATTCGGACAGATAGTCGCGGACGTTCCAACTAACAATGATGACGGCTAGATCGAGCATATCAATATTCAACTTGGCAGGAGACCTGCCCTACTTATACCAGATACAGATAATCAGTCGAGACGGGTAAGCGTCTCGCCTTCGTCTCGTCCCGCATGAAAAAGAAGTATACCAGTTCTAAACAAATGCCAGTTAAGGACGGCATTAGAGGGATCTGAAGAAATAATCCGCCGCAATAATTGCATACCGGTAAATACCAACTTGTTTTGCCGTAGAGAACCCCCGGTACAAACCAGAATGCGAGCAGACTTAATCGGAAGCTTCATCCTGATCCGGGCGCTGCGGAATGTCGCGTTCTTCACAATCGGACTGGTTTTCCGCATCCGGCATGTCCACGAGAATCTCCTGAGGATCGACACGATTGTTAAACTCTGAGATCTCGACATCTTCGTGAATAAGACCGGCCCACATCGGTTGCGGGTTGCGTACACCAAAGCGATCCATAACTCGAATACCGCCGCGAATCACCACGCGCTGATCGGGCATAAGATAGTAATTACCATCGATCAGTTCAAGGTCGGCGGGATCACCCAGGCCCCAACGGTAAGGATAATCACTCAGAGCATTCTCGAACCCGATGCCCAGACGCCAGGCACCCGACTCGGTGGGCCACCCCACCGTATTGTAATTCCAGGTCGAGTCATAGACTGTGCCAGACCAGGGCCCCACCGTGCGGATCGGCGTCGTTCCGTAATTCTCAACTGTGACCGAGAAATACAGCGTGTCACAGAGTTGCACAGCCGTCGAATCGTAGCGCACGGTATCGCCCGTCACCGGCGACACAATCTTGGCATAGGGCACACCACCCAGGGCGATGGTTAATTGATCTTCAACCCGTACTCGTTGCCCCTCAGCATCCTCGGCCACGGCGACCACGGGATATGTGCCGTCGGGCGGAGGCTCGGTCCCCTCATCAACGCCACCGGTATACTCAAACGTGTGCCGGCCGCCTTCACGTTCCGGCACCTCCAACGGCGTCTCCGGAATAGGTCTTTCGCGCCCATCCGGCATCAGCAGAAACACGCGCAGGCGTTCCACCGGTTTGGCCAGGTCAAAGTTAATATTGACCCGATCTGCAATACCGTCACGGTTGGGCGTGAACTCATGCCGGTCCATGCTAAACCCGCGAATGTCGGGCAGGACGGCGTCGGCGTCGACAATGGTGATCTGGCCTTCGACTTGCTCTTGAACACCACGCTCATCTGTGGCTTCGATTACCCAGCGATACACGCCATTCTGCAACAGGCGTGATATAATCTCTCCATCAAACATTTCGTCAGGCAGACGATAGCCCGCAACGACCCCGCTGAAGTACACTTCATACTGGCCCGCACCTCGCGCTTCTTCACGGCGGAAGTAATAGCGCTCCCCGGCGTCATCTTCGAAGTAGATTGAGACAGTCCCATTGCGCGCCAACGTGTACTCAATGAGTGTAATATCATTCTCTCCATCGGCGTTGGGGCTGATACGGTCATCCGCAAACGTTGCCCGGGGCAGCAAGCGACCATCGCCGCGCACGACGCGCCAGCCAACGACAATGGAAACGGCAACGACCAGGAGCGAAACAACAATTACCAGTAAACGATAAGAACCCTTCCCGAGCATGGGTACTAGTTTACCAAAGGGACAGGGGGAGGGCGAGTGTCGATCAGTCCATGACCAACCTCCTCTTCCCATATTAGCCAACTACTCATATAGTTGTGGCAGGTTGCCCACCAGACACCCTGATGTTAAAATGCCGCGTCGCAACCACCACGGGACAGATTGAAATATGCAGGATTACGGCAAGGACAGGCGCTGGCCATTTGCGGAAGGCGGCGGCGCCACAATAGGAGTTGTCTCGGCGTTGTTCTTCACAACGCTGGCATTGTGGCGCGCCCGTCCCAGCTTCCTGACGCGCGCAATCGCCGGTCTTGGCGCCGTGATATGGACCCTCGTCCTCTACTTCTTCCGTGACCCCAACCGCAACCTAACACAAGCGCCGGGCCTCGTGGTCAGCGCCGGCGACGGCGAAATAGTGGACGTTCGGCGAGAGAGAGAAAACGAGTACCTCCGCTGCGAAGCAATACGCATCAGCACATTCCTTTCCATCACCGACGTCCACGTGCAGCGTGTGCCAATAAGCGGTCGGGTGACACAGATTAAACACCGTCCGGGCCGTTTCCTCCAGGCCTTTCGCCCCGAAGCATCCACCCAGAATGAACACATCGCCATGACCATCGAAACGCCCCGGGGCCCCGTCCTCGTAAAGCAAATTGCGGGCATCATGGCCCGTCGTTGCGTCAATTATTTGCAGCCCGGTGAATGCGTGGAGACAGGACAACGCTTCGGTCTCATACGCTTCGGTTCCCGTGTCGATCTCTTTGTGCCGCCCGCAGCGGAGATCCTGGTAGGCATCGGGACAAAGGTAAAAGGTGGGCTGACACCGGTCGCACGCCTGGAAAGTGGAGGATCGGATGATACAGAATAGCAAGTACCGCTACGTGATCCCCAATTTCGTGACCTTCACCTCTCTGGCCTGTGGTGTCGTCTCGATTATCGCTGCCGGAAGTGGAGATTTGATGCTTGCCGGCATCCTGATCCTCGCCAGCTATGTGCTGGATTTGCTCGACGGCGAACTGGCCCGGCGCCTGGATGCTGGTACCGACTTTGGCCTTCAGCTCGATTCGCTCACCGATCTTGTCAGCCTGGGCGCCGCGCCGGCAATGCTTGCCTATTTCCACCTGACTGCCGAAGGAAACGTTCCGGTGCCTGTGCTGGGTCCGGCCATCGTTATTTACGTCCTTGCCGGCGCCTACCGTCTGGCTCGCTTCAACCTTCTGCCGGTCAAAGAGGGTCAGACCGACTCCGTTGGCCTTACTATTTCCACCAGCGGTGCTACGCTGGCGCTGGCGGTGCTTTCAGACATCGTCAACACCGGCGAGGTCATCCACAACGGGTTCTTCATACCGTTGCTCGTCATTCTCAGCTTGCTGATGGTGAGTCGCATCTCCTACCCGTCAGTCGTCTGGGTCTTTTCACGACGCTGGGCCAACTTCTTGTACATGGTTTACTTTGTAACAACGCTCGTCCTGCTGCAGCTCTCCTTTTTCCACGTCTGGTTCTTGTTCAACAGCGGGTATCTGAGCGCGGCGCTGGTGCGGGCCGGCTACCACGTAATCGAGGAATAAAGGGCCCAGGCATGCGCCCGGCATCGAGGCCGGACGGCAGTTCAGCCAACGGCGGGTGTAGCACGATCGTCCACGGGCACATCTGATGAGTTCTTTTCGCACGCGATTGATAGGCAATGGCCTGTATCTATTGTCGCAGATGACGCGCAGAACGGCGCGTTATCACGTCAGCGGGCGCCACCATTTCGAGCGCAGTCGCGCGGATGACACTCCCACGGTGTGGGTTGCCTGGCACGGGATGACGATGATGCTCGCCGGGTTCGTGTTACAGAATTACGATGCGGGCTCGCTGGTGATTATGATGCCCGACGATTGGCGGGGAGAGGCGCTCGGCCATTGGGCGCGCCGCCTGGGCGCCACACCCTGGCAACTGAATCTGAAGGGCGATACCAGCATGGCTACTGCCCGCCGCCTCGCCGCCATGCTTCGCCTGCTGCGCGAGGGCTGCGACGCGTATGTCACCCCGGACGGACCGGATGGCCCGGCGTATAAGATCAAGCCCGGCGTGGCGTACCTGGCGCAAAAATCGGGAGCCACCCTTCTCCCGATCGGCGCTTATACGCGACGCGGTCACCGGCTGAATCGATGGGACCGCTATGTTGTCCCCTATCCCTTCAGTCGCATTGCGGTCGTGATCGGGAGCCCCATCACGGTTCCGGGCGACGTTGAGCTTGCCGACATCACGGAACCGCTGACGGACGTTCTGCACCGCGTCACAGCCCAGGCTGCGGCCAACTATTATGAGGCTGACGAGTGAGCGAACTGGGAATAAGGTGGCGACATCTTCAAGGCAGCGGGCTCTACTTCTACAGTCGTGTATTGGCCCGCACAGCGCGCATCCACGTAGAGGGATGGGAGAATTACACCAATACCGGCGACGATGGGCGACCGCTTCTCTGGTCGTTCTGGCACGGACAACTGATGCCCTTCATTACCTTCGGTCAGCGATACCTCGACGCCAGCGACTTTGTAGTCATTACCGTGGGCGACGACCGTAATGACACGCTGGGCACATTCGCCCGCCGGCTGGGCGGCGTCAGTGTAGGCGTTGACATGCAGGGCAACCCCTTCGCCGCAGGTCGCGCCGTGCTGCGCGTGATCAAAGCCATGAAGTCAGGCCGCCAGTCGGTTCTGGCTCCCGACGGGCCGGACGGCCCGGTGTTTACGCCTAAGGCAGGGGTAGCCTTTCTGGCACAGAAGGCCGGGGCCAGCATCCTGCCCGTGGGCGCCTGGACGCGCCACGCCTTACAGATGGAGCGCTGGGATCGATACTTGCTCCCCCTGCCCTTTGCCCGCTACTCTATCGTTATCGGGCAATCATTGACCGCACAGCCAGATGGCGACCAGCATCAGCTTCTGGCGCAGATCTCAAGCAGCCTTCACGAGGTCCGGGCGCGGGCGCAGGTGTTGGCCGGTGTACGCCCCTGGCGTTAGGCGATTGCCGCCGGCAGCGCTTATGCCGCATAGACGATTCTGACCACCATCGGCGTCACATAGGCCTCAACCAGGGCGGCGAGCAGCAGGAGGGGAGCGATAACTCCCAGCAAGATGCGTGCAAAATCAGCGCCAGCCTCCAGCCAGCTCTGGCTCACACTCTGGTCCGGCTGCGGCGCAATTACGGCAGTTTGCCAGCGCAGCGCAGCTGCCGCAACCAGCAGCAGCGCCGGCAATTCTATCGCGCCATGCGGCGCGATGGTAGCCAGCACAAATAGCGCAGCGCTCTCCCCTGCGTAAGCCAATTGCATGGCAATGAAGCCGATTACGGCCCAGGGCAAAAGGAAAATAGCCAGACCGAGCACCCCAAACGTGAAAACACCCAGGATAATGGCCAACAGCACCACGCGCACGTTGTGCACAAATATCATGGCGGGCAGGCCGCTCAGGACACCCTCTAACCGCGACAGGTTTTCAATCTGGTCGGCCTGCTGCAGCGCACTCTGTACGGTGGCGGGAAAGGTATACTGTTGCGCCAATAACACGCCCAACAAGACAGCACCGGCAAAACCGATGAAGGTCATCAGCAGAGCCTCGCGCAGCCGTGTTAGCAACCCCACTGTCTGCCGGTACCAGCGCAGCACTCCAGGATACTCACCGGTTTCTCCACGTCCGCGAAAGCGCGCCCAGAAAACACGCCACATCCAGCCAAGTCGAATCTGGTCGATGTCGCGGCCAAGTAACTCCTCGCGATTGAAGACGGCGACGCCCATGCGCATGAGCACGATGGCGCTGACGACAAGGCCGGCGATCAACCACCACAGCCCGGCATAGTTACCCCAGAACATCACCACAGCCTCGACCTGCACCAGAAGGGCCATCGGCACTATGATGAAACTGGCCAACAGGTTGGCCGCTCGCGTGCTCGTGGTCTGGCTGGAGACGACCACAGCGCCCGCCACCATCACCACCCCCTGCACCGTCGTAATCAGGATCGTCTGAACAAACAGTTGCAGGCTGGGGTACCACTCAACGGTCAGAGCCAGTCCCACCAGATAAACGCCTATGCCCAGATAGCTGGCTGCGAGCGGCGGCACGAGGGCAGCAAGCATCTTCCCCAGGTATAGCTGCTTGTTCGTCAGTGGCGTCGCCAGCAGCGGTTCCAGACTCTTTCTTTCTTTCTCGCCGACAAACGTCTCCAAGGCGATTACCAGCGAAAAGGAGGTGGGAAAGAATCCCACGACCAACAACAGGAAGGGAATAAGCCGCGTACCAATCAGCTCAGCGCCATAATCGGTCACAAATTGTAACAGGCGCCCGGCTGTATAGTTCATAAGCAGTGGGAAAAACAGAGTGAGCAGAATGATCGGAATGATAATGCGCCAGTCGCGGAAAGAATCGCGCACCTCGCGCCGCGTTACGATCAGGGCCATGCGCACGTCCCGACCGTCGAATGGCAGCAACCGCTGTTTAGACGCGGGGCGGTCGGCCGGAATCATATGCTCGCTCACGATACAACTTCCTGCAGCGAAGCTATGGCAGGCCGCCTCGTAGGAGCACTCCTCGCCGCTTCATCTTCGCGCAAAACGCTCAAATAGACGTCTTCCAGGCTCTGAGGCACAGAGTGTAGAGAAACGACGCCGATGCCGAGTGCTGTCAGTTTCTTAACCAGCAGCGGGTTGGCCACGGCCGGGTCACCGGCATGATAGTGCAGCAAATTGCCATCCACGCTCTGTAGAGTGATGAAGTCTGGAAGTTCATCTGCAACGTCGTCGAGCGCGCCATCCAACGGACGATCCAGGCGCATTTCTAGCAACGGCGGACCCAGAAACCGGCGCTTTAACGCGTCGGGCGTCCCGGAAGCGATAATGCGTCCCTGGCTGATAATGGCGATGCGGTCAGCCAGGCTTTCCGCTTCCGCCAGATTGTGGGTACAGAGAATAATACCGCGCCGGTCGCGGCGCAGCTGGTGGATGGCATCACGTACCAGTCGCGCGCTGTGTGGGTCCATCGCCGATGTCGGTTCGTCCAGCAGCAAGGCGGCCGGATCGTGCAACATGGCTCTAATGAGCCCCACCTTCTGCCGCATGCCCTTTGAGTAGGTGCCCAGGCGTCGCCGCGCCGCGCCGTTCATAGCGAAGCGCTCAAACAGCTCCAGGGCCCGTTTTTGACTGACCGTGTCGGGCAGGCCATACAGGCGTCCAAAAAAGACGAGGTACTCCAACCCCGTCATGCGCAGATACAGACCGGGCTGTTCGGTGAGCATGCCAATACAGCGGCGAACGCGATCCGGTTCCGCAATAACGTCATGGCCATTGATACGGGCCCGGCCCAGCGTGGGACGCAAAATAGCGCCCAGCATGCGCACCGTCGTCGTCTTTCCGGCGCCGTTGGGACCCAGGAGCGCCAGCAACTCTCCCTGTGAGACGTGAAGATCCAGATCGCGGACGGCGTATTCAGTATCGAATTGTTTGGTTAACCCGATTGCCTCAATCATATTGTTTCACGCTCCCCAGCCTCCTGTTCCTCATAAAAGCGCGCCAGTTCGTCGCGCTCCGGCCGGGCCAAAAGCTCCTGTCCGTCCTCATTGGCCAGCCAGACGGCTGGCGGCCCTGGCGCCACTTCCCCAATGGTAGACGAGGTGATGCCATTTTCTCGCAAGACTGCATTCACCTGGGGCGCATCGGCCGCTTTTGTCGTCAGCAACAGCGCACCTGATGCAATCGTAGCCAACGGATCAAGCCCCAATTCAGTGCAAATCTTCTGCGACACGGCGGGCACCGGAATGGCGGCGCGCTGCACCACGAGGCTGTTGCCGCTGGCCTCAGCCAACTCCCAGAGCGCAGCCGCCAGCCCCCCTTCCGTCGGATCGTGCATGGCCGTGACCCGTCCGGCAGACAACGCCGTGCGGGCGTCGTCCACCACGCTGATCCCTGGCTCATAGAGAAAATCAGCCGCTCGCCGCACCTCGTCCGGCGAAAGGACCTCGGCCACTCTCTCCGGAAACTCTCGGGCCAGAATTGCCGTGCCTTCGATTGGCACGCCCTTGGTCAGCAGCAGAGCATCGCCCGGCGTCGCGCCCTGTGGTACAACGAGACGCTCTTCAGAGACTTCTCCCACAAGTGTACCCACCGCAATCGGCCGCTCCAGACCGTGCGTAACCTCTGTATGACCGCCAATGACGGCGATGTGCAGGTCGCGACAGGCCCTGTAGATCTGTGAGGTCAGGGTTTCCACCAGCGCCTCGTCGCTCTCGCCCTGGGGCAAGAGCAAAGTCACCAGGAGCCACCGCGGTATGGCCCCTGTGGTGGCAACGTCGTTCGCATTAACCTGCACCAGATACCAGCCCAGTTCGTCGCTGGCAAACGTAATCGGATCGCTCTTAAAAACCAGCAGGCTGTCACCGTGACGCACCACGGCGCAATCCAGACCGATTCCAGGGCCCAGCAAGACATCGTCGTCCGCCACGGGCGCGCGCGCCAACAGGCGCTGGAGGAGATCGGGCGGGAGCTTGCCCACCGGTAAAGGCGTCTCAGCGCCCATTGTTTGCCCGCCGGTGACGAAGGTAGATCCAGGCAGCCATAAGCAAGGCCAGAACAATCGAAACCAGCGTCGCTATGGGAAGCTGGACCGCGCCCACTTCCATCTGCCGGCTATCCAGGCGTACTGTCTCCAGTAACGTGCGGCCCACGGCATAAAGGATCAGGTAGACAGCCATAACATCGCCCTTTAAGAGCCGCTCGTGGTAACGCCGTACGAGCGTGAGCAAAATCACAAAGGCCAGTAAGTTCCATAAGGACTCATAGAGAAAGGCGGGGTGAAAGCGCTCGAATTGCTGAAAGCCGTCCAGACGGTAAGCCGGTTCGATCCACACGGCCCACGGCGCCGAAGTAGGCCGACCATACAGCTCCTGATTGAAGAAATTGCCCCAACGCCCCACAAATTGTCCCAGCGCCACGCCAACGACTGCCAGATCTGCCCAGCCCAGCCAGGAGATACGCGTTCGATAGGCGTAGATCAGTAGACCCAGCGCGCCCCCGGCGATTCCACCGTAAATTCCCAGCCCGCCGCGCCGCAAATTGACCAGCTGCAGTGGATTGCGAAAGTAGTCCGCCGGCGAGGTAATGCCCACCTCGGCCATACTCGGCGATGGGGTAAACACGTGGTATAGGCGCGCCCCGACCACAGCAAGAATCAGACACCAGATGAGCCCGTTCCACACGTGGTAGGGGTTCCACTGCCCCCAGCGCGGATTGTCCAGCCAGCGCGCATCTATCCCCGGCTGAGCCGCCAGCGTCTGGCGTACAACGTCCCGTCCTTCACTATTCAGGGGCAGCCCGTCGGACCCAAATCCCAGATAAAGCAACAACTCCCCCATACGATCCACGTCCTTGCCGGCCAGGACCTTTTCGATTTCCTCAGGCAAATCCAGTCTGTCCACGGGACGGCTGCGCACGTTACGCGGCACCTCGTCTCTCAACACACGGCGCGCCTGTTCCAGCGCAAGACGGAAGACTACGTAGGATCCGAGGGCGATACCGCCGGTGATAATCAGACCATACCAGTAGATGTTAAATTGCAGGGCCTCAACACCGAGGGCCACACGGTCAGGGGTGAAACCGGTAAATATGTGGTAGAGATACAGCCCAACTGCCAGGAGCAGGAATAGGCCGATTGCATACCAGTATGGCTGCACCTCTGTCAGGCGTGATTTGTTCCGGGCTGTCTGTTCCATCACTCGCTAACGGTTTGTTGCCAGACGTGGAAGATTCGTTGTGCAACGGTAATGTAGGCAAAGATTGCGATTATTGCCAATCCTACCATGGGATAACCCAGAAGAAGTGTAGCCGTCAGCACAAAGTAGCGCTCAACCCTGCTCATGATGCCAATGCGGCAGGATAGATCCAGGGCCTCAGCTCGCGCCCGCGCATAACTGACCATCAGGGAGCCGGTAATCGCGATGTACGTCGTGGACAGCATCAACAGATCCTGGCTGTTGGCAGCATAGATCAAAAAGCCGCCAAATAAGACAATTTCGGCCAACCTGTCCAACGTCGAATCGAGAAAGGCGCCGAAGCCATCCGCTTTGCGCCCTTGCTTGCGGGCAAGCGCACCGTCCAGACCATCCAGCGGTGCTATCAGCGCGATCGCCAGACCGGCGGCGCGCATCTGATCCTGGATGATGAGCCAGGCGATCAGAAAGTGGCCCACTGTGCCCAGTACAGTGAGCGTGTTAGGCGAAATCTGATAGCGAGCGAGAAATGTGACGATAGGATCGACGATAAAGAAGGTGCGCTCGCGCAGCACGTCGGTCACGGTTTTTCTTTGTGATGCGGGTGTTTCCTGTGACGTAGAACGGTTCATTGGTTTCCTGACCTTCCTGAGAAGGGCTCACTGGCGCCGTGCAAGGCGCTTTCAATCGCCGGACGCCGACTAAGCGTCGAGGCGAAACGCGTACCATGGCACACTCATCTCCTGAGGAGAGAGGCCGCCGTGCCGGCGGTCCATCTGCTGAACAAACCGGGTTTCATCCCTGGTCATAAGAGCATATCTATACTCCATACCGGCGTGGAAAAAGGCAATTTTACGCTATAATTGGCTCTGCGCCAGAAGCCAGGAGTTTACTCAGGATAGCCGGTGGCTACTGGTGTTGGCTGAACCGGACGCCTTAGCATCATACTACTCATGAAGGAGAATTGCGCAATGAAGCACGAAATTCACGGCACGACATTACAGACGCTGGATCTGTATCTGAGTCAAGGAGAAGCGGTCTATACCGAATCGGGGGGGATGGCCTGGATGACGGGCGACGTTGACATGGAGACGAACACCCGCGGTGGACTGATGAAGGGCCTGGCGCGCTCGCTCGCGGGCGAATCGCTCTTCTTGACCACCTACACCTGCCGCGGTAGCGGGGCACTGATCACCTTTACTCCAGAGGCTCCCGGTTCCATTATCACGGTTGAATTGGGCGCCGGCGAGAGCCGCATTTGCCAGAAAGACGCGTTCATGGTTGCCGAAAGTTCGGTTGAACTGGAGGTTCATTTTCGTAAGAAGCTGGGAACGGGTCTCTTTGGTGGTGAAGGCTTCATCCTGCAAAAACTGACGGGCCCTGGCACGGCCTGGGTTGAAATAGCAGGCGAGGTGCGCAGCTACAACTTAAAGGCGGGCCAGACCATGCGCGTGGATCCGGGTCACATCGCCATGTATGAGCCAAGCGTCAGTTACGAGATCAACCGCGTCAAGGGGGTAAGAAACATCCTGTTTGGCGGTGAGGGCCTCTTCCTGGCGACACTCACCGGACCAGGAAAAATCTGGCTGCAAAGTATGCCTCTGGCCAACCTGGCCTCGAGTCTGGCGCGCTACATACCAACTTCAAGCAGCTAAAACCAAATGAGGCCAGAGCACTTTTGCGCTCTGGCCTCACCGGTCCGTGTGCTCAGATAGTGGCTGCTTAACTGCTGCCGTCTTCTCCCACTTCTAACAAGAGTCAGCTATCAGAACAGAGCATACGGATCTTTATAGCTTACGTCGCAGACCCGGCCTTAGGCAAGCGACTCACGCATATTCCCCATCTTACGGGCGACGCTATCGTCCACCACCTGATCGCCCACGCGGATAATGAGACCGCCAAGTATACTGGGATCAACCTTATACTCGACGTTATCTATGCCCAACGTCTGTTGGACGCGCTGCTTTTCCTCATCCGTCAGGGGCAGAGCGCTGGTCACCACCGCCTGATCGCCAGACAGTTGTGAAACACCGGCCGGCGGTTCGGACAGGAAGCTGTTGATCAGCGCCCGCTGGCGATCGCCGTCGAGTGAATCTTGCACCAGTTTGTTGGTGGCTGCGATGGCAATGGACGCCACTTGACCACGCAATTCAGCCAGAATTCGGTTTCTCTCCTCTTCCGCCTCGCTGCGGGCCTCGGCAACGATTTCCTTCGCCTCTACCTCGGCCTGCTTAATGATACCCTTCCGCGTCTCTTCAGCCTGCTCGGTCGCCTGCTGGCGGGCCTTCGCTGCTTCAGCGCGCGCTGCATCCAGAATCTTCTTTGCCTCAGCATCGGCGTTGTCGCGTGCAATGGCCGCCTGCCGGGCATCCTCTAAGCCTTTCGCAATTCGCGCCTGCCGTTCCTCAAGCACCCGGAGAATCGGCTCGTAGGCGAATGCCTTCATGAAGGCAAGAATGACGATGATACCCAGGATCTGGATGAGGAGGTAGCCTATATTTATGCCTAAGCCTTCCATTCGCTATCTCCTTTATCAGATAGTTGGTTACAGAACAAACAGAATAATCAGCGCTACAACCAGCGCGTAAATGGCCGTGGCCTCGGCGAATGCAATACCCAGAATCAGGTTGGTCTGGATCGTGCCGGCGGCATCCGGATTGCGCGCGATACCCTGCGTTGCGCCACCGGCGAGAATACCGATACCCGCGCCTGCGCCAATCACGCCCATCATTGCCAGCCCGGCGCCCAATGCTTTCAGACCGTCTACAAGCACGAGAGCAGCTGCTTCATCCATTCGTAATTACCTCCAATAATTATGTTTCTGTTCTGACAGGTTTTCTGAGATTAGGGATTGGGGATTCGAGATCAGGATAGCATCTTAATCTCAATCTCCAGTCTCTAATCTCCAATACACTAAGTTGATTAATGCTCTTCGCCGTGGTCGCCGTGATGTTCGGTGGCGCCCGCCATGAAGACAAGCGTAAGCATGGCGAAGACGATGGCCTGGATAAGTCCCACGAAGAACTCGAGGGCAAAGAAGGCCACATTGGCTACCGGCAACAGGAACGCCATCACAAACAGCAGCACCTGACCGGCAAAGATATTGCCAAGAAGACGGAAGGAGAACGATAGAATCTTGGACAGCTCGGAGACAAACTCCAGGATACCAACCGCCGGATCCAAGGCTCGAATCGGATTCTTGGCAATCTCATTGATGGGCAGCGTAAAGAATTTCTTCAGATACGATGCCCCAAGATACTTGAAACCGTAATACTGCACCATGAACATCGACACCAGCGATAGGGCCAGCGTGAAGTTCAGGTCGGTCGCCGGAGCGCGCAAGAAAGGCACAATTGTCCAGTCGGCAAGCTCGGGATTAACCCTCAACCCCAGGAATCCACTCTCTCCTTCCACATTGCCGTCAGCGCGCACCAGCAGGCCAAAGAAAGCCTCCTGTGGCACACGCAAATCGCCGACGTTTTCCTCGTCAATCTCGTGTTCGATATCGTGGATCATGTCATCCGCAGCGTCGGGGCTGACTTCGCCGGCAGCCACAAGCTCGTCAACCTCTTCCACCGCGTAAAAATGGGGAAGATTCTCCCAGATACCGACGCTATCTACCGTGGGTACCAGCTCCAACCAGTTGGCGATCAGGATCACAAACAAGAACGTAAAGAAGTAAGGGAAAAAATCGCGCACCTTGTTGCCAGCGATGTTCTTGGCGAAGTTATAGGTGGATTCGATGAGCATCTCGAAGAAATTGTAATAGCCG
The DNA here is from genome assembly GCA_048620455.1 of Chloroflexota bacterium. Classification (GTDB taxonomy): domain Bacteria; phylum Chloroflexota; class Anaerolineae; order Promineifilales; family Promineifilaceae; genus JAAYYY01. The sequence goes on from JBMCFH010000002.1 coordinate 47,905, forward strand.
GTGGGCACCTCGTCCGCGGTTCGCGAACGAGCCCGCAGCGCCAGGACCATTACAATGACGATGGCATATGTTACCAGCGTAGCCATAAATGTGTTGGTAACACCACCGATGACCGGCAAATGCGTGCCGGGATAAATTTCACCCGGGAGCTGAATAAAGGGCAAAACGGGCTTGGTAACAGCCACAACCGATCCCAGGATAATCATCAAGAGAATCGAACCGAGTATGACGTACCGTTTCTTAATCATTAATCTGTCTCTTCCTCATGCTCTTGATCGTCGTTCTCGTCTTGGCCTGGCGCCATCAGATTTTGGGCGCGAGCCGCCGTTGATAAAGCAATACGCAAGATAATGTAAAGCGTAACGGGAAAACTACCGACAAGGAACAAGACGGTGAAAATACCGCTTGTACCTAGATAGTTGTCAAGGAACCGGCCCGCGCCAAAAGCTACGGCGATGATGATGATACTCGCCAGACTCGTAGTGCATCCAATCTGACTGATTAGGCCAGCGTAGGCTGCCGCATTATCATTCGACTGTTTACGTTGGGACACAATACCTTCTTTTTGGGCGCGACTTTGCGCATTATATCACAATCAATTTATGTGACAACGTGAAGGAGGCCGGGGTTACCCGGGAAAACCGAGCAACGGGAAAAAGCTAAGACCCGCTTCACGCGTCCACTCGAAAGCTGGGCCGGCGGCCACACCCAGGTAGATAATGCCGAACGCGGAGGCGATCAGCGCCACGCGAGCCGCGCGCGATACCGGGATGCGGGCGTCCTCTTCCTCCGACCGGTACAGATACATGTACTTTACAACAGTCAGATAGTAGTAGAGCCCCACGAAGGCATTTAGCACTCCGATCCCGGCCAGCCACCACAGACCGGCGTCAACCGCGGCTTTGAACACAAAGAATTTGGCGATGAAGCCCGCCGTCGGCGGAATTCCGCCCAGCGACAGCAGCGCCAGTAACATCGCCAGCGCAAGATAGGGCGCCCTGCGGCTCAAGCCGTAGAAGTCACGCATATCGTCGGACCCCGTCTGCTCGCTAACCAGAACAATGACGCCAAAGGCCACGACGTTAGTGACAACATACATCAGCAGGTAGAACATCGCTGCGGCGGACCCGTCCGGCGTCAGCGCCACAAGTCCAATCAGGGCGTATCCTGCCTGGGCAATGCTGGAGTAAGCCAACATACGCTTGAGATTGCTCTGGAAAATGGCCAGGACGTTCCCCAGAGACATGGTCACAATGGTGATGGCGACCAACATAGCCCACCACTCGCTGCCGAAATCGGGAGCGCCCAGCGCGCCAGAGGCAAACACACGGATAAACACGGCAAACCCGGCGGCCTTGGACGCGGTGGAAACAAAGGCCGTCACCGGCGTTGGTGCGCCTTCATAGACATCCGGGGTCCAGAAGTGAAAGGGAACAGCGGAAATCTTGAAGCCAAAACCGGCCACAATCATCACCGTCGCCAGCAGGAACAGGCCGTTTACCTCAGGGGGAATAGCGCCTGCCTGCGCCACAAGCGCGCCGATGACGAAAATGTTCGTCTGCCCGATGATGCCATAGATCAGGCTCAAACCATAAAGCATGACGGCCGAGGCGAAGGCGCCATAGACGAAATATTTAATTCCCGCTTCGGTTGAACGTTCGCTGTCGGTAATGAAGCCCGCCAGCACGTAGAGGGATATACTGGCCGTTTCGATGGCCAGAAAAATCATGATCATATCCGAACCGGCGGCCATGAGGCTGAAGCCAATGGTCGCCGTCAGGAGCAAGGCGAAGTATTCGCCCCGCTGAAGCGCCGGTACGTCAAGGGAAATCAAACTCACCACCATGGTGGTAATGAGGAACATGACACGGAAAACCAGCGTAACAAGGTCGTGGCGCACCATACCGCCCCACAGCAAGGACTCGCCGACGCTACGCCCGGAATCAGGTTCCCCCGCAAAAACCCACACGCCAATAGTCAGCAGTAAGATAGCCAGGCTGCCCCACGCCGTCAGAAGGCCAACCCGCCTTCTCTCAGCCGGTCTCAAAAGCCGGTCATAGGTCAATACCGCAAGAATTAGTACGGCGAGTGAAATCTCCGGCACGATGGCCAGGAGTTCCGGTAGCGTAGGCACGATATTCTGGGGATTCACTAAGCACCTCCCAGCCAGTTAAAGAGATCAATAGCCGCCATCTGCATAGAATGGAAAACCGTCTCAGCCTGTTGCGCGTCATTCAGGCGCGCCACCACAGGCTCCACACCGGCCTGTACGACGGGTGCAATCACCGAAGGGAAAATGCCGATGACGATAAGAATCACGCTGAAGCCCACCAGGGCAACGATGTCGATACCCAGCAGCGGTCGCATGTCGTGCCACTTCTCCGCATCATAATCACCCAGAAAAACGGTGCCGATGGCGCGCAAAATGTAGGCCGCGGTGATGATGATGCCGAACACGGAGAGGATAGCCACGATGGGATAGAATGACGCCGGATTGAGGCCCAGAGCCACCTCCTGCAGATTCAGCGTGCCGCCGGCCCACACACCAAGGAAGATGGGGAATTCCGCCACAAAGCCGGAGAGGCCGGGCATTCCCATCGAGACCAGGCCGCCGATGGTAAAGGCCACCATCGTCGCCGGCAGCACCTTCACCATACCGCTCAGGTTGTCCATGTCGCGAGTGTGGGCGCGGTCGTAAATCATACCAACGACCGCAAAGAAGAGAGCCGTCATCACGCCGTGGCTCACCATCTGGATAGCGGCGCCGGTGAAGCCCAGCACATTCATTGCAGCAAAGCCCATGGACACCAGCCCCATATGGCTCACGCTGGAGTATCCGATCAGGTACTTCATGTCGCGCTGGCGCATGGCGATGAGCGAGCCGTAAATGACGTTGACCACCGTGAAGATGATCACAAACGGCAGCCAGTACACGGCGCCATCCGGTAGCAGGTGGATGCCCACGCGCATGGCAGCATATGCGCCCAGCTTCATCAGCACACCGGCGTGGATCATGGAGACGGCCGTGGGCGCCGCCACGTGGCCGTCAGGCGACCAATTGTGGAACGGCCACAGACCGGCCAACACGCCAAATCCCAGGAATATGGGCAGGAAGGTCCATAACTGCAGGGTACGCGGGAAGTCGCTTTCAGCCCACACGCGTAAATCAAAAGTCAGCTCCTGTCCCAGCTCAGGCAATTGGAAGTACAGAACCAGGAACGGAACCAGCGCGATGAAACTGCCGATCAGCAGATAGAGAGTCAACTTCATCGCCGCGTACTCGCGCGTCTTCTCCCAGCCCCAGATGACGATGAGCACGTACATGGGCAGGACGGCCAGTTCGTAGAAGAAGAACAGCAAGAAGCCGTCAACGGCAACGAAAACACCATGAACGCCGGCCACCAGGAGCATGAAAAAGGCAAAAAACTCGCGCGGACGATCTTCAATCCCCCACGAAATCAGCACGCCGCCCAGGCCCACAATGGCTGTCAGCAGCACCAGCGTCACGCTGAGGCCATCGACGCCCACAATGTAGTTGATGCCGACGCCGGGCACCCAGCTGTACTCCTCGACGAACATAAGCGTCTCGCGCCAGGAGGCATCGGGCGATGGTAGATTCTGGTAATAGGCTACATAGGTGTAGGCCGATAGGATAAACCCTATGATCATTGCGGCCAGCCCCAACATCCTCGCATTTTCCTTGCGTTCCTCAGAGAGGAGCAGGATGATGATAGCCGTCGCAATCGGCGATAGCGCTATAACCGAAAGAAACGGAAAATTCTCCATGAACGTTTCCTACTTCGTCAGCTAAATAACTTCGTTACAGTATCATTGATGATGGCCACCAACCATTGGGGCCACAGACCCAGGCTCAGCATCAGCGCCATCAGCGGCCAGATGACCAGGTGTTCGCGCAGGGTCATATCCTGCAGGTCGGCCCATTCCGGCAACAGGGGCCCGTGCAACGTCTGCCCGATGCCTTTCAGGATGTAAGCGCCGGTCATGATCAGACCGATCATGGACAGCGCGACCTGCACGGTAAAGACGTTCCAGGCGCCGCGCACAATCATGAACTCGCTCACGAAGCCATTTAGGCCGGGCAACCCCAGGGAGGCCATGCTGGTGAAGATCAGGATCGCGCCAAAGGCCGGCAGCACAGACCAGATGCCACCATACCGTTTCAGGTCGCGAGTGTGTGTGCGTTCATAGATCACACCGACCAGAAAGAACATACCGGCGGCCGAGAGTCCATGATTAAACATCTGGAACACAGCGCCGTTGGTAGCCATGATGGCATCCTGCACGACGTCGGGCGCAAAGGTTGTGCCGGCCCCGTAGGCCGCGCCATACACATAAGCCATGACGGCGATACCCAGTATGACAAAGCCCATGTGATTGATGGATGAATAAGCCACCAGTCGCTTGAAGTCCCACTGCCCGTAGGCCGCAAAGCCGCCAAATATAATGCTCAGCATACCCAGGATGGCCAACACCCCGGCCGTCAGGTACGCCTGCTCCGGAAACAGAGGGACGACGAGGCGCACAAAACCATAGGCGCCCAGTTTCAACAACACACCTGCCAGGATCATGGAACCCGCCGTCGGTGCTTCCGTATGCGCGTCTGGCAGCCACGTGTGGAAGGGCCACACCGGCACCTTGATGGCAAAGGCGATCACAAACAGGACGTACGCCACCGATTTGACCAACGCCGTGGATAACCCCGAAACCGGCAGCGTGGCGCTGTCCAGATTGACCCAGACCGTCATCAGTTCCAGCATGTCAAATGTGCCTGCTGACAGACCAATCAACTGAATGGAAAGCAACAGACCCAGGCTGCCCGCCATCGTATAGATGAAAAACTTAAATGAGGCGTACTGGCGGTCCTTGCCCCCCCACAGACGAATAAGGAAGTACATGGGAACCAGCCCTATCTCCCAGAAGATGAAAAAGATGAGCAGATCCAGCGCGCCGAACAGGCCAATCATACCCGTCTCTAGCGCCAGGAAGAGCACCATGTACATCTTTACCCGCTCCTCGACGTTGAAAGAAGCGAGAATGGAAAGCGGGGTCAGGATCGCAGTCAGTAGAATCAGGGCCAGGCTAATACCATCTACGCCGATGTGATAACTGGCCCCTATCGCCGGAAACCACTCGGCCATCGTCTCAAACTGGATACCCGCGTCGACGCGATCGTAGTTGAACCACATGATCAACGTCAGAACCAACGGAACCAGACTGAAAACAAAGGACAGGCGTCTGATCAGCGTCTTTTCATCGTCCGGCAGCAGGAAGATGATCAACGCCGCAATCGCCGGGAAGAAGATAATTAGCGTCAGTAAATTATTCTGCAGGAATTCCATAGAAACTCCGAAACCTGGATCGTGAGTCGAGACTTAGTTGATGCCCAGCCAGCCGCCAAGAACGCCGAGCCAGCCGTAGTTAATGGCCAGGATAAGGATAGCCAATACAGAAGCGATGCCCGCCGAGACGAGAGCGTACTCCTGCAGCTTCCCCGTCTGGATGGTGCGGAATTCACGGGACAGGTCCAGGAATCCGTCCTTGACACGGTCGACGCCCTCGCTGATAACGACTTCTTCGAACCGCTTCATAAACTGGCCCACGCGATACACAGTGCGGGCGATCAGGTGTAAGGTCCCGTCAATCAGCCCTTTGTCCACCCACTGGTAAACGACCGTCGCCGAGAACCACTCTACCGGCTGTACCAACATCATGTCGTACAGCTCATCCCAATACCATTTGTTGGCAAGGAACGTGTGCAGCGGGCCCAGCGGACGTACCAGCGGGTCCGGCTGCTCCTCTTCAAGGGGCTCGCGCCCATACACCCACCAGCCCAGCGCCAGACCGCCCAGGGCCACGACAAGGGATGTAAGCAACGGAATGGGACTGAACGGTATCGTCTCCAATTCGTGCACGGCGATACCCAGTTCATTGAGGCCGTGCAAAGTCTCTTCTATTGTGGCGCCGACGAAATGGTGAAAATAGTTGTAGAAGATACCATCGGTGCCCAGGAAATTATCCGGGATGCCCAGCCACCCGAAGGCTACGGCAAAGAAAGACAGGCCCAAGAGTGGCGCCAGCATAAAATTGTCGCTCTCGTGCGCATGCTCCGCCAGCGGCGTGCGCGGTTCGCCCAGAAACGTCAGCGAAATCTGGCGCATTGTATAGAAAGCCGTGAGGAACGCTGCTACGGCGAGCACAATGAAGACGAGAAGGGCAAAGGCGTCTCCATGCGTGCCCAGGGTAAACGCTTCGGCCAGAATCTCATCCTTAGACCAGAACCCCGCCGTGATAAACGGAAACCCGGACAGGGCAAAGCCGCCGATAACAAAGGTCCAGAAGGTTACCGGCATCTTGTGGCGCAAACCACCCATATTCATCATATCCTGTGGATCTGTATGGTGGTCGTGCACCTCGTTTGCCCCGTGTTCCATGCCGTGAATGATGGATCCAGAACCGAGGAACAGCAATGCTTTGAAGAAAGCGTGCGTAATCAGGTGGAAAGCAGCGGCTACGTAGGCGCCGATACCAATGGCAGCAACCATGTAACCAAGCTGCGAAATCGTGGAATAGGCGAGCACACGCTTGACGTCGTTTTGGGCTACGGCAATCGTCGCCGCCATCAACGCCGTAAAGGCGCCGATGCCACCTATCACGAGGCCAACCGCCGGCATGCCTTCCGTTGCGGTGGTGATCAGGGGAAATACGCGCACGATCAAGTAGACACCGGCGGAAACCATCGCCGCCGCGTGGATGATAGCGCTGACCGGCGTTGGGCCTTCCATTGCGTCCGGCAGCCAGGTGTGCAACGGCCATTGTGCCGACTTACCCACCGTACCCGCAAAGAGCATCAGGGCCATGGCGCCCACGCCGGTGAAACCGACCGCCTGCACTGCCGATGCCAGACTCTCCGCCGTAAAGGCCTCGCTGAAACTGAGCGTGCCGAATGCCCGATAAAAGAAGACGATGCCCAGGAGCATAATCACATCGGCGACACGCGTGGTCATAAAAGCCTTAATCGCCGCCTTGCGCGGAGGCGTGGCCTTGGGATCGTCGTATTCGCGCGCATACCAGAAGCCGATGAGCAGATAGGAGCAGAGCCCCATTATCTCCCAGGCCATAAACAACAGCAGCAAATTGTCGGCCACGACCAGTGCCAGCATTGCGCCGCCGAACAGCGACATAAAGGCGAAGAAACGCGAGAAAAGCGGATCGACTCCCGCGTGGCTCGGCGCGCCAAGAACGGCGTGGTCTTCCACTTCTAATCCCCAGCGGAGGTACCCGACGCTATAAACCATGATCATGGCCGTAGCAAAAGGAACCATCAAAAGCATAGCCGCCGTCAGTGGATCAACCGCGACGCCCATCTGCAGCCAATTGGGAAAATCGCCAAAAGGCAACCAGGCAATGGCACTTGAAATGACCGTGGGGTGTTCGGCCAACTCATGGATGTGCCCCATACCATCGACGAAGACCGTAATGGCTACCGTCCAACCCAGAGCCAGCGACGAGAAAATGGCCACCCAGGAGACAATCCAGCTTGCCGTCTTATTGCGGTTGAAGACGAGGGTGATTAAGAAAAATGCAAGCAGCGGACCCGCGGGAATAAGCCAGGTCAACAATCTAAGAGTTTCTTCCGTCATAGAATGAACCTATTTGGTACTCAGTCGTCGTCTAATACTTCAGCGTATCCAGTTCCTCGGCGATGACTGAGTCTCGCTGACGATAGATAGAAATGATCAGAGCCAATCCCACAGCCGCCTCAGCCGCAGCGAGAGCCAGGACAAAGATGGCCCAGGCCAGGCCAATCGGCTGATCGGGGGTGCGGTAACGCCAGAAGGCGATGAGATTGATGTTCACAGAATTTAGCATCAGCTCTACAGCCATCAATATGGCTACGGCGTTGCGCCGCGCCAGTACGCCGTAAAGGCCAATACAAAAGAGAGCAGCAGAAACTATCAGATACCAGGATAAAGGAATCATTCTTTTCTCTCCGGCCAGGCAACGACGATGGCGCCAATTAGCGCCGCCAGCAGCAGGACGGAAGTGACTTCGAAGGGCAATACGTACTGATTGACGTCAACCAGCGCCCTACCCAATTGCACGACGCTTCCCTGCAACACCGCTTCTGGGACTTCCGGCGCTGCCCCGAACGGTTCCGCTCCAGGTTGCCAGGGCCAGACCTGTAAAATGACAAATACGATTACGGCGAAAAGGACCAACGCCGTCACGCCGCCGAGCGCCCACTGGCTGTTGAAGGGCGTCTCCGTCGTCTGCATCAGGCGCCGGGTCATCATGATGGCAAAGATTATCAGAATCGAAATCGCGCCTATGTACACGAGGAGCTGAGCCGCGGCAAGGAACCCGGCCTCGAGCAACACGTACAGACCGGCGACGCCCAGGAAAGAGCCCATGAGCGCCAGCGCCGCATGGAACAGGTTGCGGTTGGTAACCACGACCCAGGCCATCAGCAGGGTGAGGAAACTAATCACAATAAAAATGATCTGTTGCGTCATCATTTCTCCAAATCAGCATTCAGCTACCAATTGCCATCAGGCGGCAACTGGCCTGAACACCGTCGCAAAGCAAATTATTGACCCTTATGCCAGAGACTCACACACTACCGGCCGCAGCAACCCTAGTGCGCTCCTTCCACTACCAATTCGTCGCGCGCTTCCGTCGCTTCTGTCAGACGCGACTCATGAGCTTCGCGCTCCCGCACCGCTCTCCGGCGCAAAATCTCCAGCGCTGAAAAGCCGACCACAAGATTGCTGACCAGGTGCACACCCGCGCGGAAGTATGGTCCGGCGCCGACCGGAATCAGCTTATCGACAACGGCGACGACAAGCAACAGAATCAGAGACAGCGGCACAAGGAACTTCCAATTCAGATCCAGCATCTGGTCCACGCGCACACGAGGGAACGTCCCGCGTATCCAGATGAACACGAAGTACACGGCGAACATCTTAATAAAGAAAACAACGAGCCCAATCAGACGGCCAAATGTCTCCAGGCGTTCCAGACCAAAGAAGCGCCAGCCGCCAAGGAAGACGGTAGCAAAGAGCGCCGACATGAATAAAGTAGAGATGAACTCGGCCAGGAAGAACATTCCAAACTTCATGCCCGTATATTCCACGTGGAATCCGGCCACAATTTCAGACTCTGCTTCCAACAGATCGAATGGCGTACGCCCGGTCTCCGCAAGCGCCGAGATAAAGAAAATGATGGCGGAAACAGGCGCGACAATGAAAAAGGGCACCGTCTGGGCCCCAACCAGCTCCTGCATATACATAGAACGAGCCAACAAGATGGGAATCAGGAGCGAAATCACCATCGGCACTTCATAACTGACCAGCTGCGCCACAGCACGGAACGCTCCGAGCAAGGCATACTTGTTATTTGAGCCCCAACCGGCGAGAAGCAACGTCACCACAGAGGCAGAACTAACCGCCAGGATATAAAAAAGCCCGATGTTCAGGTCTACACCGATCACATCAGGCGCAAAGGGGATTACGGCCCACATGAGAAGGGCCGCCATCACCGTCAGAAGCGGGGCCAGGTTGTACGCCAGCCGATCCGCACCTGCCGGCATAAGCGATTCTTTGGTGAGAAGCTTCAGCACGTCCGCCACTGTCTGCAACAGCCCAAAGCGACCGCCAACGCGATTGGGCCCAACACGATCCTGAATTCGAGCCACGACCTTGCGCTCCAGCCAGATGAGGAACAGCACGATTAGCAGCAAGAAGGTGGAAACGGTAAAAACGCCGATCAGGTCAAGCAGAAACTCAATCGTTTCCACACTCATGTTATCGGCCCAGATATCACGCAAGTAGTCAAAGGTCGTCAGCGTGACCAGGCTGCGCAGAAACTCCAGAATATTAAAGCTCATTTACAGCACTCCATGAGGAATCTTTCTGTCCTGTGGGCAGGCAGCGAGCGACAAGTCATATGTACTACGTCCACTCCAGCGCGCCGCGCGCCCAGGCATAGATGAGCCCATCAGCCAGCAGTATGATGAAGAGGGCTGTGGCGCCCACCGCGAACCAGCCAAGCTGATCAAAAGCGGCAGCCACGGGGAACAAGAACACGGCTTCAATGTCGAAGATGACGAACACCAGAGCGTAGATGTAATATTGCACCTTGAACTGAATCCAGGTGTCGCCAACCGTTTCGATACCGCACTCATACGTCTGCTGTTTGAGCGGATTCGGCTTCCGCGGTCCAAGCAACCAGTTCGCAATGATCGGCGCCGCCGGGAAAATGGGTGATAGTGCCAGGAAGATGCCAATAAATTGCCAGTCAGCTAGCACGCAAAATTCTCCTTAAAAGGGGCATTTGTGAAATATGTCTCATTTATAGCACATGGCTATAACCATGGCAACGAAACCGGGATTCCGATTCTAACAGAAATGGATGTCGGGGCAACCACCCTCCAATTGTGAAACAGCCTACTGTAACCGTTAAAAGCCTACTATAATGTAATGGAACTGTTGCAGACAATGAACAAATAAGGAAGACCGTGGAAAATGTTACTGGCAGGTGATATCGGCGCGACGAAGACTGTCCTTGCGCTCTATTCGTTGGAACAGGGACCGCGGACCCCCATCGTCAGCCGAACCTTCTCCAGCAAAACGTACGACTCCCTGGAAGCAGTCATCGGAACCTTTTTGAGCGAATTTGACTACGCCGTCTCTCACGCCGCCTTTGGCGTCGCCGGGCCGGTCGTCAAAGGTCGTGCTGAGATCACCAACCTGCCCTGGATCCTTGAGGAAGAGCGACTCAACGACGCCTTCGGGTTGCAGGAAACTCACCTGCTCAACGACCTGGAGTCAATCGCAACGTCTGTGCCGAACCTGGAAGAAGAAGATCTTCACACTATAAATGAAGGAGTTGCCGACCCAACCGGCGCTGTCGGCGTCGTCGCCCCGGGAACAGGCCTTGGCGAGGCCTTCCTGACATGGGACGGTCGTCGCCTTCGCGCCCACCCGTGCGAAGGCGGGCACACTGACTTCGGCCCGGTAAATGACCTTCAGCGCGAGTTGCTGGCTTTTCTCCAACCGCGCCTGGGCCACGTCAGTTACGAGCGGCTCTGTTCAGGTATCGGCATTCCCAATCTTTACAGCTTCTTTCGAGAGACGGGGCGCTACCACGAACCACAATGGCTGAAAGAAGCGCTGAGCGAGGCCGGCGACAAGACGCCCGTAATTGTGCAGGCTGCCCAGGAACAAAAAGCCGACATCTGCACGGCCACACTGGATCTGTTTCTCGACGTTCTGGCGCAGGAGGCCGGCAACCTGGCCCTGAAATTATTAGCTACCGGCGGTATTTACCTGGGAGGCGGCATTCCCCCGCGTATTTTGCCACAATTGGAGCCGGAGCGCTTTATGCGTTCCTTTGTCAGCAAGGGACGTTTTCACCACTTACTGGCAGAAGTGCCCATACACGTCATCTGCAAGCGGGACGCGGCGCTCCTGGGAGTCGCCACCAATGGTCTGCGCATGGTCGACCATAAGGAGTAAGGCGGGACCATTCTATGAGTACAGCACAGATTCTGATCTTTGAACCAGGTCAATCGATGTTTACGACGGCTGCTGCCTACATCCAGCAACGAGCCGAACAATCGATTGCCCGGCGCAGCCGCTTTTTCTTCGTCCTCTCTGGTGGCGGCACCCCGCGCCCGCTCTACCGTCTGCTCGCCTCTCCACCTTACCGTGACACATTTCCCTGGGCTCAGACCCATCTCTTCTGGAGCGACGAGCGCACCGTACCGCCCACGGATCCAGAGAGCAACTTTGGCATGGTGCGCGACCTGCTGCTGGATCACGTCGACGTGCCCGAAGAGCACGTTCACCGTATTCGTGGCGAGCTGAAACCGGCCCTGGCTGCCGAGGCTTACGAACAGGAACTTCTGTCGCTGGCTGAGGATGGCAACGCCTGGCCTCACTTCGACCTCGTCTTGCTCGGTCTGGGCAGCGACGGGCACACGGCCTCCCTCTTTCCCGGCTCGACCCACCCCGTTCGCGATGGACAACCTGTGCTCGCCGTAACCGCCAGTTATGGCGGTCGCCCGGCAGGGCGCGTGACACTGACGCCGCCAGCACTAAACAGCGCCCGCGACGTGATTTTCCTGGTCAGCGGTTCTGAAAAAGCCCGCGCGTTGGCCGCGACCTTACAGGGACCACAGAACGGTGTCGCCTATCCCGCGCAACGCATCCAACCTGCAGGCGATAAGATCGTATGGTTTGTCGATAGTGACGCAGCCGCTAAACTTGATGTGATACACGCGACTTAGGGAAGCGGCGGCAGCCGTCACCACAAGGGTAGCCACTTTCACTTACCAATAAAGGAGCAAACGATGTCCAAACTTCATGACCTGGCCGATTTGGGGCAATCCATCTGGCTGGACTATATCCGACGCGACATGCTTGATTCAGGCGAGCTTAACCAGCTCAAGGTTACAGGCGTGCGCGGCGTCACGTCCAACCCTTCCATTTTCGAGAAAGCAATCGCCGGCAGCGACGACTATGACGATGCCTTGCGCCGCCTGGCAGCCGAAGGCCTTTCTCCCATGGCCATTTATGAAGCATTAGCCATCGAAGATATACAGCGCGCGTGCGATGTATTCGAAGGTCTCTACCACCAGTCGGACGGCGGTGATGGCTACGTCAGTCTGGAATGTAACCCTGACCTGGCGTACGAAACCGAAGGAACCATTGAAGAAGCGCGTCGCCTGTTCAAAGCTGTGGACCGGCCGAACGTCTATATCAAAGTGCCGGCTACCGCGGAAGGAATCCCAGCCATCAGGCAGCTCATCGGCGAGGGAATTAACATCAACGTGACCCTGATCTTCGCCGTCAGCGCCTACGAAGCCGTTGCCGATGCCTACTTGAGTGGCCTGGAGGACTTGTTAGAGCGCGGCGGTGACCTTAGCCAGGTAAGTTCCGTTGCTTCCCTTTTCGTCAGCCGCATGGACAGCAAGGTCGATAAAGCGCTGGATGCGCTTGGCAACGACGAGCTGCGCGGCAAAATCGGCATCGCTAACGCAAAGATGGCTTACCAACGCTTTACGGAAATTTTCAGTGGCCCGCGCTGGCAGCGGCTGGAAGAGCAGGGAGCCAATTTACAACGACCGCTGTGGGGCAGCACCAGCACCAAGGATCCAGCCTACCCCGATACCCTATACGTGGACAATCTCATCGGGCCGCACACCGTGAACACCGTGCCGCCCGACACGCTCGACGCCTTTCTGGATCATGGCACGGTCGAGCGCACAATTGACAGGAACCTGGAGCAAGCGCGCCGGCAGTTGGAGCAGCTATCAGCCCTGGGCATCAGCCTTGACGAGATCACAGACGAACTGCTTGAAGAGGGCGTCGAGAAGTTTGTGGCGCCCTTCCAGAGCCTTATGGACGCCATCGAACGCCGTCGCAGCAAGATTCGGGCGGAAGGAGCGCGGCGCGACCGCTGGGAGAGTGCCCTCGGAGCGTATGACGAGGACGTCAGGAAGGCGCTGGCGCAACTGGAAGAGGACAATGTCCTGCAACGGATCTGGGACAAGGATTACACGCTGTGGGCGGACGAACCCACCGAGATCACCAACCGTCTGGGCTGGCTGGACAGCGCCGGCATCGCTCAAGACAAACTGGACGATCTGCAGCAGCTGGCCGAGTCATTGCGCGACGAAGGATACACCGATGCCGTTCTGCTCGGTATGGGCGGCTCCAGCCTGGCCCCCGAGCTTTTCAGCCGTACCTTTGGCCCAGCGCCCGGCTATCTGGCGCTATCCGTCTTGGATAGCACCGATCCTGGTGCTGTCAACGCGCACCGCATGCGTCTGGACCCGGCCAAAACGATATTCATCGTCTCCAGCAAATCAGGAACAACGGTCGAGACGCTTTCCTTCTTCAAGTACTTCTACGCCTGGGTTCGTGACTCTCTGGGTGAAGCTGAGGCCGGCCGGCACTTCATCGCCATCACCGATCCTGACACTCATCTAGAGGAGCAAGCCGACCACTATCACTTCCGCGCGACGTTCCTTAACGACCCTGACATCGGCGGCCGTTATTCGGCGCTCTCCTATGTAGGGCTCGTTCCGGCAGCGCTGCTCGGGCTTGATCTGCAGAAGTTGATCAAACATGCCGCACAAATCGCCGGGCCAGAAGACGCGCGCCCGGCTGCCTATCTCGGTGCGGCGATGGGCACGATGGCACAGGCCGGTCGCGATAAACTAACGTTCATTCTCTCCCCGGAACTGGCCAGCTTTGGCGACTGGGTAGAGCAGCTGATTGCCGAGAGCCTGGGTAAGGATGGCAAGGGCATCCTGCCCGTCGTCGGCGAACCGCCCGTCGCGCCTGAAGCCTACGCGGATGACCGCGTGTTTATCTACATGCCGCTCGCCGGCGGCGCCGATTATGGATCGGAAGTGGCCGAGCTGATTGAGGCCGGTTTTCCCGTACTGTCCTTCCGTCTCCACGATCCCTACGAGCTTGGCGAACAGTTCCTTCTGTGGGAGCTTGCGGTCGCCGTCGCCGCCAACATCATGGGTGTGCATCCCTTTAACCAACCCAACGTCGAAGCCGCCAAAAAGCGAGCGGCGGAAATGCTTCAGGATTTTGAAGAAACCGGTTCCATCTCGGAGCAGGCGCCGGCCCTTAAGAGCCACGGTATCACGGTTCACGAGATGCGCGCGCCGGCGAACACCCCGGCCGAAGCGCTGGATACATTTCTTGAGTACGCGCGTGAGAGTGGCTACATTGCCGTGCACGCTTACGTGCAGCCGACCGAAGCCAACGACGCCGCGCTCGCTGCATTCCGCGCTTACCTGCGGCAGAAGACTGGCCTGGCTGTGACGGTCGGCTATGGACCGCGCTTTCTGCACTCTACCGGACAACTACATAAGGGCGACGGCGGCAACGGTCTCTTCATCCAGCTGGTTTCCGAGCCGCTTCAAGATACCATCATTCCCGACGAGCCAGACTCCTCCCGGGGCTCACTCTCTTTCGGCGTCCTTAAGGTTGCCCAGGCCCTGGGCGACGCTCGCGCCTTGCGCGAGGCCGGCAGGCACCTGATCCGCTTCCAGTTGCACGGTGACGTCCCCTCGTTGCTGGCCGATCTGCAAACCGGCGATCGCTAACATCGACCTGGCTGACAGGACCTGAGAAATGACGCGAGGCCCGGCAATGCCGGGCCTCAACTACAGTTCTTGAGCAAGGATTATGGCCTATGCCTGAATCACCTTCTATTATCATCTTCGGCGCTTCCGGCGACCTGACGTGGCGCAAATTGATTCCGGCGTTCTTCAATTTATATCGCAAGGAGCGCCTTCCTGATGACTTTCGCATCGTAGGCTACGCACGATCGGAGTATTCCCAGGATGAGTTCCGGAAGCATCTGCAGGACGGAGTGAGTCAGTTTGCCAGCCTTGAAGGGGACGAGGAGTTATGGCGCGACTTCGCAGAGCGGCTGCACTATGTGCAGGGCGGCTATGACGACGCAGAAGACATGAAACGCCTGGGTCAGCGCCTGAAGGAGCTTGAACCGGAAGGCGCAGGACACCTCTACTATCTATCGGTGCCGCCCATCCTGTACGCGACGATCGTCGATTGTCTGGGAAAGGTGGACATGGCGCGCCCCGGAAATGGTTGGCGACGTCTGGTCATCGAAAAGCCTTTCGGACACGATCTGCAATCGGCGCGCGAGCTTAACCGCCAATTACACCAGGTCGTCGGCGAAGACCAGATCTTCCGCATCGATCACTATCTGGGCAAAGAAACGGTGCAAAACATCCTGGTGTTCCGCTTTGCCAACGCCATCTTCGAACCTGTATGGAACCGCAATTACGTCAGCCACGTGCAAATCACCGCGGCAGAGGATGTTGATGTTGAACACCGCGCCGGATATTACGATGACGTGGGCGTCTTGCGTGACATGTTCCAGAATCACCTGATGCAACTGCTGGCGTTGGTCAGCATGGAACCTCCCACATCCTTTGAAGCGGACGCCTTGCGCAATGAGAAAGTGAAGGTGTTGTCGGCCATTCGCCCGCTGTCGCCGGAGGAACTGGCCCACCAGAGCGCGCGAGGGCAGTATGAAGGGTACTGTGACACCAAAGAGGTTGACGAACAGTCGCAGACGGCAACGTTCGGGGCATTAAAACTGTACATTGACAACTGGCGCTGGCAGGGTGTCCCTTTCTACCTGCGCTCGGGGAAGGCTATGGCTCGCAAGACGACGGAAATCGTGGTGCACTTTAAGTGCCCGCCGCACCTCATGTTCCAATTGGATTCTGAAGACGACATGCGCGCCAACTACATCGCCCTCTGCATTCAGCCTAACGAAGGCATCCACCTGCGCTTTGAGGCCAAGGTGCCCGATAACACGACGATGCGCTCAGTTGATATGGAGTTCCACTACGGGGACGAATTTGGGCCCGCGGCAATTCCCGAAGCATATGAACGCCTGCTGCTGGACGCCCTCCAGGGCGACGCCGGGCTTTTCACGCGGGCAGACGAAATTGAGCTGGCCTGGCGCCTGATCGACTCTGTGATTGAAGCGTGGAAAACGGAACAGGCGCCGGCGCTGGAGTCGTATCCACCCGGCAGCTGGGGCCCTGCTTCAGCGGAGCGCCTGGTCGTCGAAAATAAGGGTCAATGGACCACAGGCTGCGGCAGCGAGAAATCCGGCGACTGACGCTCTACA
>JBMCFH010000003.1:0-62065 GCA_048620455.1 Chloroflexota bacterium
TCTATCGTGGAGCCCTTTTGTGAGATGTTGCGCCGCCATAGCATGGAACACCAGGTGCTGGTTGCGTCTTTCCATCCGGAAACGATGACAGAATTTCGCCAGACCTGTCCTGAAGTTGCTACCTCGGCGACCGAACCGGAGATTTTGCCGTTTTTTGCGCTGAACAAGGTCTTCCTGGGCGCTGCGTATCCGGCGCCGGCGGAGGCATTTCAGGTTCCGGAGTACAGCGGCGGGCTGCACGTCGTGACCGAGCGTTTTGTCCGCGGCGCACAACGGCACAACGTGGACGTCCATGTGTGGACGGTGAACGAGGCGGAAGATATGCAGCGCCTGCTGGATCTGGGTGTGGACGGCATCATTACCGACCGTCCGGACCGTCTGCTGGCTCTCCTGGGGCGCTGAGACATTCGCGTTGCGCCGGTCAAAATAAGCGGTGATGACGTGGGGCGCAAGATTCGCCTCTCGCCGCCCGGCTTGTTAGAATCGATAGGATAGAATTCAGCGGAGGTTGTGACGCCTTGAAACCAATTACGGAGAAACTTAGCAGCCTGTTCAGTCAGGCTTTTGCGACCAGCGGCTATGACGAAGTCTATGGTGAAGTGGTTCCGTCGAATCGGCCCGATTTGAGCGATTTTCAATGTAACGGGGCGCTGCCGGCTGCCAGTGAGTACAAGAAAAATCCCAGGGAGATCGCCCAGCAAGTGGTGGATGCCCTGGATCCGCAGCTACGGGAAGAGGTTTTTTCAGAAGTCTCGCTTGCCGGACCGGGCTTTATCAATCTACGGTTGAGCGACAGATTTCTGGCGCAACACGTCGACGAGATGCGCCGGGACGACCGGCTGGGGGTGCCCGTCGTCAGCCGCCCGCGCAAGGTAGTGCTGGACTTCGGCGGCGCGAACGTTGCCAAGCGCATGCATATTGGCCACCTGCGACCGACGATTATCGGCGATAGCCTGCAGCGGCTTTTCCGCTTTCGAGGAGACAGGGTGGTCAGCGATATCCACATGGGCGATTGGGGATTGCAGATGGGTATGCTGATCAAGGAGATTGAGCACCGCCAACCCGGCCTGCCTTACTTTGACGCGGACTATTCCGGGCCTTATCCTGAGGAATCGCCGGTGGACATGGACGATTTGCAGGAGATCTATCCCGCGGCTTCGGCGCGCACCAAGTCGGATCCCGAAGCGTTAGAGGCGGCGCGGCTGGCGACAAAGGATTTGCAGGATGGCCGGCCCGGCTACCGCGCGCTGTGGCAGCACATTGTGGACGTGTCGATTGATGCGCTCAAAGAGGATTTCGAGCGCCTGGGCGTCACCTTTGACCTGTGGATGGGTGAAGCCGACGCCCACCCGCGGATTGAGCCCATGGTGCGCCGTCTGGTGCGGGAAGGCTACGCGGAGGAGAGCGCCGGGGCTATCATCGTTACCATTGACGAACCGGATGACAAGGCCGAAATTCCGCCCCTGATGCTCCTGAAGTCGGATGGCAGTGTGCTTTACGGAACCACAGATCTGGCGACTATCGAGCAGCGGGTAGAAGAGCTTGACGCCGAGTTTATCGGCTACGTGGTGGATATCCGCCAATCTCTGCACTTTGAGCAGGTTTTCCGCGCCGCGCGGAAGACCGGTATTGCTCCGGCCGGCGAAGTGGAACTGGAGCATCTGCCCAACGGCACGATTAACGGTCCGGACGGCAAACCGTTCAAGACGCGGGCCGGGGGCGTGCCCACGCTAAAAGAAGTGATTGATATGGTGGTGGATAAGGCGCGCGAGCGGTTGGAGGAGATCGAGGCGGCGCAGTCGTATGACGAGGAAGAACGGGAACAGATCGCGGAGCAGGTGGGCATTGCGGCGCTGAAGTTCGGCGATCTGGTCAATCATCGCGCCAAGGATTACGTCTTTGACCTGGAGCGCTTTACGTCCTTCGAAGGGCGCACCGGCCCTTACATGCTTTACGCCGCGGTGCGCACAAAATCGATCATGCGGCGAGCGGCTGAAGAGGGATTACGCGGTGGAGAATTGGCGCCGCCGGCAAGCCCGGAAGAACGGGAGTTGATGCTCAAGCTGTCGGAACTGCCCAACGTTGTGGCCCACGCCTACGAGACGCGCGCGCCCAATCACCTCGCGGATTACGTCTACAATCTGGCTATTACTTTCAACCGCTTCTACCGCGAACACCACATTTTAAGCGAGCAGGACGCAGCGCAGCAGGCGTCCTGGTTGGCGCTGTCACAATTTACGTTGCGCCAGATCGAGTGCGTGCTTTCGCTGTTGGGTATTGAGGTGCCCGAGCGCATGTGAACCTATCCTGAAATAGCAAAGGCGCGAAGCGGCCACTTACCGGCCGATTCGCGCCTTTTTGCTTTCCTATGGGTGCAGAATCAGGCGGGCACGGCCTCCGCCGCCTCCGGACCGACCTCGGGAATGTCACGGCCCACCGCCCGAGCGATGGCGCGCATCTCGTGCACCAGCTCGGCGAATCGCTCTGGCTTTAGCGACTGGGCGCCGTCAGACATCGCTTCGTCCGGGCGCGGGTGTACCTCAATGATCAGCCCGTCGGCGCCGGCGGCGACGGCGGCGCGAGACGCGGCAGCCACGTACTCCCAGCGACCGGTGCCATGGCTGGGATCGGCGATGATCGGTAGGTGCGAGAGATGTTTGAGCACGGGGATGGCGTTGATGTCGAACGTATTGCGCGTGTAGGTTTCGAAGGTGCGGATGCCGCGCTCGCAGAGCATGACGCGCGTGTTGCCGTGACTCAGAATGTACTCGGCGCACATCAGCCACTCTTCCATCAGGCTGCTCATACCCCGCTTGAGCAGGACCGGGTGTTGTGACTCACCCACGGCGTGTAGCAGCGCGTAGTTCTGCATATTGCGCGCGCCGACCTGCAGGACGTCGGCATACTCCGCCACGAGCGGCACCAGGTCCGGCTCCATCACCTCCGTGACGATGGGCAGACCGGTTTCTTCGCGCGCTTCGGCCAGGTACTTCAGGCCTTCTTCGCCCAATCCCTGGAAGGAGTAGGGCGACGTGCGCGGCTTGTAGGCGCCGCCGCGGAGGGCGTGGGCGCCGGCTTCTTTGACCGCGTGCGCCGTTTCAATAATCTGGCTGCGGCTTTCCACGGAGCAGGGCCCGGCGATCAGGAACAGGCCTGACCCGCCAACCATATGCTTACCGATGGGAAAGGTGGTGTTCTTGGGCTTGAAGTCTCGTCCCGCTAACTTAAAGGGTTTGAGCACGGGCACAACGCGCTCCACGCCAGACATGCGCTCGATTGCCTCTTTGTCCAGAATCCGGCTGTCGCCAATCAGCCCGATAATTGTGCGCTCATCTCCTTCGGAGAGATGGATCTTGAAGCCCAGGTTCTCCACGCGCTGAATGACTGCCGACGTATCACGCATGCTGGCATGCGCTTCCATTATGATTACCACCATTTTTGCCTTCCCTTTCTTTCTCGCTTGCAGAAAATTGAGATTATTGTGAACGTTTTTTACCGTGTCTTCAGGGCCCGATTGACCATGGTGCCCGTTTGCGCCGTTGTAGCTGCTGTGCTGGCTGCCTGAATGGCCCTTGATCCCTCGGCGCCCATCACCGTTGCTATCGAGGGACATTTTACCTCGCTTTGCCCGCCCTGAGTGCTAATCCCTGAGCCATTGCCTGTTCCAGCTCCTCCTGGGGTACCGGCGGCAACGTGTCGCGGTCGGGACGCAAACCGCGTGCGTCGCGCAGGTAAACGTGCTTTATTTCCTCCACTTCCTTTGTCGTATTCCAGTGGATGAGGATGCGAATGCAGCGAGGTAGGCCACCGGGCACGTCCATCTCGTGACCGCAGAGTAGCGCTGCATCGTACCAGCCGAGCTGGCGCGCTGCCAGCGCCGGATAGGTGGCGTTCAGATCCATCGTCGTCGTAAAGTGCGCGCTGGCCACATCTTCCGTGGCAATATCGTTGGCCTGAATCATCGTAAAGAGAAGCTCGCGCGTGGCGGCTAAGATCGCCTCTTCTGTGTTCTCCCCACAGGTCGTGGCGCCTCGCACGCCTCTGCAAACGGGCCATCGTTCTTTGTGCACAGTTCCATTGACTGACATGAATCTTGCCTCCTGATTGCGGCCTGCGCCTGTCGCCCAAAACAAAAAAGACGCGGCGCTAACGCCGCGTCTTGCTGGAATCGGATGGTGTTGCCGTTACTTCTACCTAGGGCAACCCGACCTCCCACGCACACGGCGTTGGCGGCTGGTAAACCCAAAATAAAAGTAAAAGTATACGGCCTGTTCTTGCATAACGGCCCCATCATAGCACGGGGATGGGGGACGGTCAAGCCAAATTCGAAACTCCAATATTCTTACCGTTTGTCCGGCTGCGCACAATGCAGAATGTGATAGACAACAATGCTCAGCGCCATGTGCACGTTCATAGAGCGGCCTTTGCCGTACATGGGCAAAAAGACGGCGGCGTCGCAGGCGCCCAGCGTGGCTTTGGTCACACCGTGATCTTCGTGGCCTACGACCAGGCACGTGCGCCGGCTGTATTGGAAGCGATGGTATGGCTGTGCGTCCTGGGCGAGTTCCACAGCCACAATCTGGTAGCCGTCCTGGCGTAACTGGGCCACGGCCTCTAGCGGATCTTCCTCATAGCGCCAATTCACGCGCTTGCTCTTATAGCGTCCGACCTTGTCAATGGTGGGATTGGGCGGCGTGGGCGTAATGCCGCTCAGCACAAGTTCGGATAGGCCCGCGGCGTCGGCCATGCGAAAGATGGAGCCGACGTTCACCGGGTACTCTACGCTCTGTAGCAAGGCTGCCACCTCGCGTTCAGGCCGGTGCTCTCGTTTGTAATCGCGTAAGAACCGCTTCAGGTCCGTTCCGATCAGGGGTTTCACGTTTTCAACCGTCCTCGCGCGCGGTAAAGGTGGGCCAACGCGGTGAACGCTGCCTCGCGCACCTCACCGTTGGCGTCATTCTGTTGCGCCTGGTGCAACGAGGACCAGACCGACTCTCGTTGCTCAGGGTAAATCATAACCTGGGCCAGGGCCAGGGCCGCTGAGGCTCGTATCTTCGCTTCGGGCGCTGACGCCAGCAGTTCGCAGAGCATCGTCACCGCCGCGGGTCCGCCTGGAGTTGCCTGGTCGCGCTCTGCCGCCCATTCTACCATCCACGCCAGGTCCGCGGCATAGAGCGGCTGCCAGGGGGTCGGCTCTTCTCGCGCGGCCTGGGCCTCAAGCGCCAATGAGGCTGCCGATTTGACGATCCATTCCTCATCCTCCATGGCCATCTTCTGTAGTAGTTGCGCGGCCCAATCCTCATCCAATGCCTGCAGGCCCGCTGTCGCCGCGCGACGCACTTGCAGATCGTCGTCTTCTGCCGCTTCCTGCAGAATTTCCCAGTGGCTGTCACCGTTCAATGCCAGTTGTTCGACCGCCGCCCGTCGCATATCGTCGTCGCGCCCGATCAAGGCCTCCAGCAAGGGACGTTCTGCGAGCGCGCTATACTGCCAGCCCAGGGCATGGACTGCCGCCACGCGCACGCCGGCGTCTCCATCGCGCAGCATCTGCTCCACCAGGGGAACGCTGCGCTCGGGTTCGACGCGCGCGATAGCCGCCACTGCAATCTGCCGTAGCGTGGCATCGGAGCGCTGTAGTAGCTGTTGCAGCAGCGTTACCACACCACTTTCTTCGGAGGTAGCCAGGGTGGCAATCGCACGTTGTCGCAGGATGTGGGGCACATCTGGGCGAGTGATCAACTGTCCCAGCGCCACCAGCGTGCGGCGGCGCCACGTTCCCCCATCCGGCGTTTCGGCGAGCCAGCCGCCCAGCGTGAACAGGTCCTCGTGGAACGGGTCGCCGCGCCCACGCTCTAGCAGCCGATCTGCCAGAGCGCGCACCCCGGCGCGGCTGACGTAGAAACGGAGGGCAAGCCGCCACCGCGCATCGGTCAGATGTTCGGCGATAGCCGGTTCCTCTTCACCTTGCGCCATGTGCGCCGCTGCCAGGAAGTCACGCCACACCGGCGAGCACAGACGCACGCTGCGGCTGCTGTTTTCAGTAAACAGCACGCTTTTGGCCACCGTGTTGCGCAACGCGGCAGGCTGACCATTGTCCGGCGCGGTGCGCGATGCTATTTCCTGCACGGCGCTGAGGGGCAGGGCGAGCGCGTCTTGCGACAACTGGCGATAGGCCAGCGCCTGCCAGAAGCTGCGCACGGCCTCTTTATGCCTCTCTTCTGGAGTTTCCTCCTGCAAGATACCATCCAGCGAGCGTTCCAGGAGCGCGGCGAGTGAGCCACCATCCGCATCAGCGCCGTCTCCCTGGCACGCCAGCCACAGGCGCATCGTGGTTACCAGGGGCGTCTGGCCCGGTCGCCAGTAGCGCTCCAGGCGCGGGGTCTTGCTCTGCTGCTGCGCCTCCGCCCAGCGTTCTCCCAGTTGCCGGGCCTGGTGCGCGCGCCAGGGGGCAATACCTGACAGGGTGAATTCCAACTCCTGCAACGGTTCGTATCCCTGTTCTGCTGTAGCGACGAATGATTTGATCTGCGGGTACTGCTGCAGCAGCGCGGTGAACCACGGTAGCATGTGTCTCGCCGCAGCGGAAGATAGTTCGTCCCAGCCGTCGAGCAACAGGAGGACGCGCCCGCTTTCCAGCTTCTCGCGTAACAGGGCGGCTATGCCCGGCGCTGTGAGCGGACCGGCCCGTTGTTGTAGCAAAGAGGCCACCGGTTGCGCCGGATCCTGCGTCAGATCTTCCCCCTGCAAATCCAGTTCAGAGAGGTGCACAAGGACAGGCAGGTAGGGTAATAAAAAAGCGTAGCTCTCATTCTCATCGGCGGTGGCGCACAGGTAAGCGCAGTAAGCCAGTAGGGTCGACTTTCCCCAGCCGGGCGGTGTGGAGAGAAGCACGCGCCGTCCGTTGAGCAAAAGTTGTCGCAAATTGATCGTCTCCGGCGGCGGAAGCCCGATCTTGGATGCAGCCTCGGGCCACAGATAGCTCAGCTGATCGCTCTCCTCGCTATTGTCCGGAGACGGTTGTGATGGCGGGGCCAGTAATCTTGGTTCTACGAAAATCTGTTCCAGTGGGGCTGAGTGACCGGCCAGATGGGCCTGACGCACATAGGTTGCGGTCTCTGCCTGAAAGCGCTTTTCGACACCGGCCCGCACCCACTCCTGCGTTTCCTGAACGCGATTGATCGACTTATCGCGCCAGCGTCGCAGGTGGGGCAGAGCGCGCTGCACCAACAGGGCGGCGCCTATTCCTAATAAAACGCCGATGATCAGTGAGAGCGTGTCTGGCTGCCAGCGGCTGAGGAACTGTAGCGAGGGTGCAGCGAAGAGTGCAGTGTTGTTCATAGGCCTCGGTGTCTTAATCAGGAGTCGCCGACCGTCCACTCCTCTGGCAATATTTCGCGCTGCTTCAAATCGGCCAACAGCGCCGAAAAGTCGCGATAAGTATGGGTATGCAGCCCGAGCGCGGCGGCTGCGTTCGTATTCCGTTCCAGGTCGTCGATAAAGAGGACCTGGTGTGGCCTGGCGTCCAGTCGAGAAAGGGCCAGGCGGAAAGCCTCCTCGTCCGGTTTGGCGGCGCCGATGCGGTGGGAATTGAGAATGACGTTGAAGTAGGCGGCGATTTCCAGCCGCTCTTCAAGGATTGACTCCAGCCTGTCGTCCCAATTGCTAAGAATGCCCAGCTTGTAATGGGGATGGAGCGTCCGGATGAGGGCTGCCATCTCCGGGCGCATCCCTTCCCCTTCGTGTAGTCGCGTCACGAACCGGGTCTGCATTTCGCGCTGCAGTAGACCATAGGGGCGCAGCAGCGTTTCCCACATCTCCTCGTGAAGGATGGCTCCGGTTTTGGCTGCCGCCCACACGTCACTCTCGTAGAAAGCGAGCCACATCTCTTCACCTGAACCGAAGCCCAATTCCTGAGCCAGGTGGTCGCGAGCGCGCCATACGGCATCGTGGTCCAGAGGCTCGATGATCACGCCTCCGACGTCGAAAAGAATGGTATCGATGCTCATAAGCGGACGGGTTCCTGGTCTACGCGTGCCTTCTCAGCTTTAATGATACACAGAATCTTGTCAACCGTCTCCTCCTGCTTCTCCTGGGCATTGATCACGCAGTAGTCGAACTCGTCAATCCGTTTCATTTCTTGCCGGGCGGTAGCCATGCGCAGGCGCAGGCCTTCCGGCGTTTCCGACTTGCGTTCTCTCAGGCGCGTGAGCATTGCCTCTTCTGATTCTGCCGTCAGGAAGATGGTGACGCTGTTGGGGATCAGGCGGCGAATGGTAGCCGCTCCCTGGGGATCCACACGCATGATGACGTCCTTATTACTGCCCAGCGCGTCTCGAATTTGCTGCTTGGGGACGCCCTTATAGTCGTTGTAAACCAGGGCGTATTCCAGCAGTTCGTCTTCGTCGATCATGCGCGCAAATTCGTCATTGCTGACGAAGAAGTAGTCACGTCCGTCAACTTCCCCAGGACGGGGTGGGCGGGTGGTTGCCGTGACCACGAAATAGAACGAATCGGGACGCCGGTCAATGAGCAAACGGGCGATCGTGTCTTTGCCCACGCCGGACGGCCCGGAGATGACGATTAGCAGGGGGTATTGTTGCTGTTGGTAGGGGTTGTTTTGCGTCAATGTTGCACCTTTTTTTGTGAATGGTTACTCTTATTCTACCGAGATATCTAACAAATGACAGTCTGTGAGGATTGTATTCTATGCCCGTTTACACCTTTCGTTGTCTTGACTGCCAGCGCATGGTGCAGCATACCTATTCCTTTAGCGAATATGAGACCGCGACTCCCACGTGCCCGCACTGCGGCAGCGAAAACCTGAAGCGCCGGATCGGGCGCGTGGCGCTTGCCAAATCGGAAGACGCGCGCATGGATTCCCTGATGGACGAGAGCGCGCTCGCAGGGCTCGACGAAGAAGATCCTAAGTCCCTGGGACGCTTTATGCGTAAAATGAGCCAGGAAATGGGCGAGGATCTGGGCGACGAATTTGGCGAGGTGGTGGACCGTCTGGAAAGCGGACAGAGTCCAGACGAAATCGAAGAAGCGCTTCCCGAACTGGGCGACGAGGGCGGTGCGATGGGCGGCGACCCTATGGGTGACTTTTAGACCGCACAGCCTTTTAGGTGCGAAGGCTTAGCCGCTCTGTAACCACATCTCTAATGTCGCACTGAATGGCGTCGACGGGGCGGTCGGCGTCGAGTACGATCCAGCGTTCTGGTTCATCCTCAGCCATTTTGTGATAGCCGTCGCGCACCCGCCGGTAAAATGATGCAGATTGCAGGTCCATGCGGTTGATTTCCTCTCCGCCGGTCTCGCGCCGTTGCAGGCCTGCTTCGACGTCTAAATCCAGCAAGAAGGTGAGGTCGGGGCGCAGATCGCCCGTAGCAAAACGGGTGATATAGATGAGATCATCCAGGTCCAGCCCGCGCCCATAGCCCTGGTAGGCCAGCGTGCTGTCCGCGAAGCGATCGCACAGGACGATGCGACCGTCAGCCAGGGCCGGGCGAATGGTTTCCTGTACGAGTTGCGCTCGCGATGCCGAGTAGAGCAGGATCTCAGCCGCTGCCGTCATGTCCGTGTTCTGGACATCGTGCAGGCAGGCGCGAATCTGGTCGCCGATTACGGTGCCGCCCGGTTCGCGCGTGGTTAATACAGAAAAGCCCTGCTCGCGCAGAAAGTCGGCGAGGAGGGCAATCTGCGTCGTTTTACCGCTGCCGTCAGGTCCTTCGAATGTGATAAACATGGTGGAACCGCCGTGACCGTGGCGTGACCTGTCGCCTGAGGTTACGCTGGATTGCTGTTGCGTCGCGTACTGAAAATCCGCACGTGGCGAGCCGGCTCGCGTCCGTAGCTGTGCGAGACGAGATTCGCCTGGCGCGCCAGCTGGTGCTGGTAGCGCCGCACGGAGGAACCGGCGGGCGAGAGGTCTACGCTCGATTCACCGGCCTGTATTCGTTCAATAGCGCGCTCCGCCTCGGCCACGGCTTGCTCAAAAGGGTCCTGGGAAGCAGCCTCCAGGTTAAAGACTTCAACCAGCGCGTTTTCCATCTGGTGTACTGTGTTGGCGCGCAACACGTAGATTGGAATTCGGCGTTGCTCGGCGTCGCTGATGACCCTGCGACGGCGGCGATAGTAATTCTTGAGCGTAATCAGAACATCGGCGTCGCTGATGTCGTCCACGATTTCGATGTTCACTCCCAGCTTCTTCGCAGCCTGGCGCAGCCGGTTGCGGGCGACCCCATAGGGAAAGATCTGGCGCGTGATGCCCACACCCTGCTCGCCAATCATCGTCGCTTCCGGACGCCGACCGCCGTTGGCCGACCTTTCGGTGCTGGGCCGGCTGGTGCGGCGCGGCGGGCGCCCCGCGCGGGGCAGGTCGCGCGATCCGCGCCGTCCGCTCAGCGCCGGCGCGTCAATGATCGCTTCCTCATTCTCCACGTGGACGCCGCCGCTGTCATCGCGATAGCGTAACTCGACGTCCATCGCTTCTCCGCGCAACATGGCGTCTACAGATTCCGCCACGTCACGGTGCACGTTGAGGCGCTGTCTGTCCTGGATTTCCACCAGGACGTCGAAGGTGGGCGGCGCCCTTCGTTCGAGCACCGTTTTCTGTGTGCCGCGGCGGCGCGCCTCCTCATCGGATAAGGTCACACTTTCAATGCCGCCCACCAGATCGGAGAGGGTGGGATTCAATAGCAGGTTTTCCAGTGTGTTACCGTGGGCGGTGCCGATCAGCTGCACGCCACGCTCGTTGATGGTGCGCGCAGCGACCGCCTCTTGCTCGCGACCGATTTCATCGATGATGATGACTTCTGGATTGTGGTTTTCCACCGCCTCAATCATCGTCTCGTGCTGGTGGGAGGGATGGGGCACCTGCATGCGTCGCGCGCGCCCTACGGCCGGGTGCGGAATGTCACCGTCACCGCCGATCTCGTTGGAAGTATCCACGATGATTACGCGTTTGCTCTCTGCCTGAATGCGAGCCATTTCGCGCAGCATGGTAGTCTTGCCCACACCAGGACGACCCAGCAAGAGGATGCTCTGACCGCTTTCCACCAGGTCGGTGATGATGTCAATGGTACCGTAAACGGCGCGACCCACCCGCGCGGTAATGCCCACGATATTGCCGCGGCGATTGCGGATGGCCGAGATGCGATGGAGCGTCCGAGCCATACCCGCCCGATTGTCATCGTCAAACTCGCCAATGCGGTTGACCACGGCCTCTATCTCGGCCTTGGTCACCTCTTCTTCGCGTAACAGCGCCTCTCCGTCTGTATAACGGGCGGTAGGACGGCGTCCGAGATCCATAACGACCTCGAGTAGCTCATCTTCATTGCCGATCTCGTCCAGTTGGTCCCGAATACTGACGGGTAAGACGGACAGCAAGGCGTTTAAGTCTTCTCGTGCCTGTTCTGCGGCAGTTGCTTCAAGCGTCATATTCAATTTCAATGCTGTTTCGTCCGATTCCTTTTTGATCATAATGCTAAGTGATCCCCGCGGCATGGCAAGGGACAGGCAGGCTATCTATCGTCTTTCTTACCCTAAACACCGTCTTCCCGAGCCAGTTTCTTTTCGTCGTCTGTGGAGTCGCAGCGCTGCAAGAGCGTGGTCGGGCGTACACCCTGGGCATTGAGCAGGCGATCAAGGGCTCCCACCTTTTTAATGGCCGGTTTGCTCATGTGCCTGACCATTACTGCCTGGCTGCCGAACAGGGTGAACCCGCTGCCCTCCAGGGCACTCTTAATCCAGCTCTGGTAGCGGCGCACGCAGCAGTAGACCGGCTGTTGTCCCCCCTCGGCGCACAAGCCAATAGCACTGCCAACGATGTCCTCGGCCCTGGCGTGGGCGTTAGGGTGAATGAAGATTTGCAGCCAGGTCGCTGCCGACCCGTGCGCAATGTGCACAAAGGCCGAAAGCTCACCTTCTTCCCGGAGGAGCCATATGTCGCCGTTGTCCGGCGGAGAAGGCTCGACAAGCTGGATGAGCGGCGGCACGGTATTGGCGTAGAGCCACTCGATGTCCCAATCGTCGGCGGAGCGCCTGGGCTGGAGATGGGCCATGCTACTGTGAACCGTTGACAAATTTTCCAGCAGCCAGATATCCTGCCTGGTGAAGACGGCGAAACCGGAGCGACGAAGGATGATCAGTTCTGGCCCGCTTTCGTCTACTTCGGCAATGAGGCTGTGAATGCCTCTGCGCCCGACAGCGTGCACTGTATCATCCAACAGGGTCAGCCACGCCGTTTCTTCTAATTCCTGCTGGTTGCCGTTATCGCTGAACGCAGGATCCACAGCCAGACAGACGAGGCGCGCGTTCATGTCATCCGCAACGCGTAGCTGAACAAATCCTTCTGCGTCCCCGTCATCCGAGCGCCACACGTATGTGGGCCGGTTGCCGCCCCCAATCATGCTGAAGAGAGCGCCCCGCAAAGGGTGATAGCTTTTGGTTAACGCCGATTCTGCGTCCAGGCGAACACCCTGCTCGCTCAAACGATGCACCAGCGCCAGATCACGCAACTTAAAAGTACGTATCATTAAAAAAAGTGTAACAATACCCCTGTTATAAGGCAAGCAGAGCGGGCGGTTATCACTAAGTCTAAATCTGGGAGCGTACGATACCGCTAACCCCAATTCTTACCCGTCTACGCGTTGGTGAAAGGCAGCTGCCACCCAGATCTTATACTATGACGATCCTCAGGGATGCGTGTTATAATGGCAGCCGATGAGTCGCCGGTTGCATGGTTTTTTGGAGGTTTATGTCTATGTCGTCTTTCATGCTTACGCTCCGCGAAAGCATCCGATACCGGGGCCGAATCGGTCACTATAGCTGGTTGGCCCACCGGCTTTCGGGGTTAGGAATCCTGGCGTATCTGATCATCCACGTGTGGGATACGGCCAATGCTACTTTTAATCCGCCGCTGTACGAGTGGACGGTGACGGTATTTAAACATCCTTTGTTTGGCCTTGGCGAGATTATGTTGCTCGCTGCCCTCTTGTTCCACGCCTTCAACGGCATCCGCATTGCGCTTCTGGATTTCAAGCCGGAGTGGTGGCGCCATCAGGAGACCAGCGCGTTGCTGGTGTGGGGTCTGTTCGCAGTGGCGTTCTTACCCATTGCCATCTACATGGTTGTGAGCATCGTCAACCATTGTGCGGAACCACCGGCGTGGGCCAATAGCTGTTGGTCATTCCCACCATACCCGCTACCATAAAGAGAGGAGGGCATCTACTGTGACAACGATTAGTCAAACTTCTTCCGAGGAGATCACCACGCGCGTTGCCAATCTACAGCAGCGAAGCCCCCTGGAGCGATACGGTTATCTTTTCATGCGCCTTTCTGGCGTGGCCCTGGTGTTGCTTGCCGTAGGGCACATGATGATCCAGCACGTTCTGAACGACGTGCACAACCTGACGTTGGAGTTTGTGCGCCAGCAGTGGTCGTCCTGGGGTTGGCGCACCTATGATTTGCTCCTGCTGGTTTTTGCCATTGTGCACGGATTCAACGGCCTGCGCACTGTCGTGGAAGATTACGTGCATAGTGCGAGCGCGGTGCGCGTTATTCGCTGGTTTCTGCTGATTTTTTTGGTCATCACCATCCTCTGGTCCGCCTATGCCATTATTACGTTTGATGCGTCGATAGGCGTTTAGAGGCGTCAGACAAGCGGTGGAAAAAGGTGGCCAGCACATTCTGAAAATGAGTAAGTAGAAAAGGTTAAGGTCCAGACAAATGTCAGCGAGTCCACAAGTTCATACCTTCGATGCAGTGATTGTGGGTGCCGGGGGCGCGGGACTTATGGCTGCGCTCTATGCCAGCCAGGAAGCGAACGTGGCCGTCATCTCCAAGTTATACCCCACACGTTCGCACACCGGCACCGCCCAGGGCGGGATCGGCGCTGCGTTGGGCAACGTTAGCGAAGACCGCTGGGAGTGGCACGCCTATGACACGGTAAAGGGGTCCGATTACCTGGCCGACCAGGACGCGGTCGACGTCTTGTGCCAGGAAGCGGTGGAAACAGTCGTCGAGCTTGAGCACATGGGATTGCCCTTCGACCGGCTTCCAGATGGCCGAATATCGCAACGTCGCTTTGGCGGTCACACGAACAAAGAAACCGGCCGGCCGGTAGAACGGGCCTGTCACTCGGCAGACCGCACGGGCCACATGATCTTGCAGACGTTGTACCAGCAATGTTTGAAGAACAACGTCAACTTCTTTGACGAGTTTCACGTCGTGGACCTGATCCGGGTTGACGACACCGTGCGCGGCGTCGTCGCCGTCGAAGTCGCCACCGGGGAGTTTCACATTTTTCATAGTAAGGCAGTACTCTTCGCTACCGGCGGCTGGGGACGCTGCTGGGAAGTCACTTCAAACGCCCACTCCCTGACGGGGGATGGCACCGCCATATGCCTGCGCCGAGGCGTGCCGCTGGAGGACATGGAGTTCTTCCAGTTCCACCCGACGGGTATATTTAAGCTGGGTATTTTGATTACCGAAGGCGTGCGTGGTGAGGGGGGCGTGCTCGTGAACAGCGAAGGTGAGCGGTTCATGGAGCGCTACGCGCCGTCCATTAAAGATTTGGCCAGCCGCGATGTGGTCAGCCGCGCCATCTACTTAGAGGTGAGCGAAGGGCGTGGTATCAACGGGCAAAACTACGTGCACCTGGATGTGCGTCCGGAGACGGTGAACCACTACTTTGAGCAAGACGGCGAGTCGAAGCGCATTGACGCGGAGTATATCGAGGCCAAGCTACCGGATATTGCCGATTTCACGCGCACCTATCTGGGCGTCGACCCGGTCAAGGAACCGATGCCGGTGCAGCCTACGGCTCACTATGCCATGGGCGGCATCCCCACGGACGTGGATGGACGGGTGGTGATTGACCCCGCTAACACCGTGCTGCCCGGTCTGTATGCCGCGGGCGAAGCGGCCTGCGTATCTGTGCACGGCGCCAACCGCCTGGGCACCAACTCGCTTGTGGACCTTGTGGTCTTCGGCCGGCGATCCGGGCGTGACATGGCCCGCTTCTGCCGAGAAAGCGAGTTGCTTCCCCTGCCAGAGGACGCGGCGGCGGACGTTGTCGCGGAGTTTGAGCGCCTGCGTAGTAGCGACGGTGGATCGACCCCATACGAGTTGCGGGATCGCATGCAGAAGTTGATGACCGCCAAAGTGGGCGTCTTCCGTGTAGAGGAGCCGATGCAAGAAGCGGTCGATGAGCTGGCGGAGTTGCGCGATGCCTACGAAAACGACATTGGTATTGATGATAGGAGCAAACGGTTCAACACAGATCTACTGGAAGCGTGGGAACTGGGCTGCCTGCTGCAATTGGCCGAGGTAACAGCGGTTTCCGCCGTGGCTCGTAAGGAGAGCCGGGGGGCCCACGCCCGTGATGATTATTCTGAACGCGACGACGACGAGTGGCTGAGGCACACGTTGTGTTATCTGGAAAACGGCGATTATCGCCTGGACTATAAGCCGGTGGTACTGGGCCGTTACGAACCGAAGGAGCGTGTTTACTAATGGAGAAGATTCAGATTGGCAGCGGACGCGAACTGACCGTCAAGATGCGGGTGCGCCGTTACAATCCGGAGACGGACAAGGAACCGTGGTGGGGCGAGTACACGCTTGAGGGCGTGTCGCCCACTGATTCCGTTCTCGATCTGCTACATCAGGTGAAGTGGACCATGGATGGCTCGCTGGCCTTGCGCCGCTCATGCGCGCACGGCGTGTGCGGCTCGGACGCCATGCGCATCAACGGCGCCAATGCCCTGGCCTGCAAAGTGCTCGTGGCGCGACTGGCGAATGGCAGCGACCAGGTCAATATACAGGTGGAACCTATGTTAGGGCTGCCGGTCTTAAAAGATTTGATCGTGGACATGGAGCCGTTTTTCGACCACTATAGAGAGGTTTTGCCCTACTTTATCAACGACGATCCGCCGCCGGCTGATGGACGCGAGCGGTTGCAATCGCCGGCCGACCGCGAAAGGTTCGACGACACGACCAAGTGCATCCTTTGCGCCGCCTGCACCACCTCCTGCCCCAGCTTTTGGGCTGATGATCGCTACGTAGGGCCCGCGGCTATCGTGCAGGCTCATCGCTTCATCTATGACAGCCGCGACCAGGCTTACGAGGAACGGCTGGGCATTATGGCCGAACAGTTCGGCGTCTGGCGCTGTCGCACCATCTTTAACTGTACCAATGCCTGCCCACGCGACATCGAAGTCACCAAGGCGATTGCCGAGGTGAAGATGTCGATTACTACCGGTAAGGTGTAATTGGGGTCAGGTATCAGGACTCAGGCAACCGGGCGCTTCCGCAAGGAGGCGCCTTTTTGTTAGTGGTGCCAGGGCTGGAAGCTGTCCAAAATCGAGCCACCTATGAACTCGCGCAAGATCGAATCGCTGGGGACGCGGACGTCGGGGGGCACCGGGTCGAACCACTGCAGAAAAGCCAACAGGCGATTGGCCTCGATGCGTTCCACAGTTCCCGGCTCTACCTGTAGCAAAAGCGGCTGCGCCAGTGGCTTGAGCAGAGATAGCTCGTACACCAGAGCCGAATTGAAGAAAATGTCGGCGTTGTTCTGATGGGGGAAAATGTACTTCTTTTCGCCACGGCGCACGCTGGGCCAGCGGCGAATGGTAGCTGTAGCGTTGTAGCCGCGGTTGGCAGCGTCGCGTACGATGCGGCGCAACATGCGCGTGTCAGTCGTCGGCACCCGGTTGTGTCGATCCAGGTTGAGCTGGGTGAAGGCGGAGATGAAGATGCGATACATCGCCTCGCGGGGGATGCCCTCCGTCAGGCGCGGGTTGAGGGCGTGAATGCCTTCGACGATGAGCAGGTGCTGGGGGCCGAGCGTTA
This sequence comes from Chloroflexota bacterium, assembly GCA_048620455.1. Lineage (GTDB taxonomy): Bacteria > Chloroflexota > Anaerolineae > Promineifilales > Promineifilaceae > JAAYYY01. The sequence goes on from JBMCFH010000003.1 coordinate 16,855, forward strand.
ACTTGCTGCCCGGTTTCCGCTTACCCTCGCGGAAGTCATACACCGGCTGCACGATGGTCTCGCCCTTTAACAACTGCCGTAAATGGCGCTGGAACAGTTTGAGATCCACGGCCTCCAGCGCCTCAAAGTCATATTCGCCATGCTCGTCGAGCGGTGTGTCTTCGCGATTGACAAAGTAATTGTCCAGATTGACGGCAACGGGATGGATGCCGCGTCCCAGGAGCTGGACGGCCAACCGCTTAGAAAGCGTGGTCTTGCCGGCGGATGTCGGGCCGGAGATGAGCACGATCTTGACCGGAGGCTCGCGCCTTGCAATGTCTCCGGCAATACTGGCTAACTGGCGTTCGTGCAACGCTTCGGCAACCAGAATGACCTCCTGGATGCGTCCGGAGGTTATGGCCCGGTTCAGGGTGGACACACTGGGAACGCCGACGACGTCCAGCCACTTATTGTAATCCTGGAAAACCTGCGCCAGGCGCGGCTCGTCTTCAAACGGCTGCAGGCGGTAGGGCTCGTGGCGGCGGGGGAACTGAAGGATGAATCCGTTATGGTAGGCGCGGAGGTCAAACAGGTCGAGATAGCCTGTGCTGGGCACCATGAATCCGTGGAAATAGTCACGGGCTCCGTTGAGCTCGTAAAGCGTCAGATAATCCTTGCGTCGCCGGGCAAAAAGGGCTGCTTTTTCCCGGTCGTTGTTGGCCCGAAATAGCTCTAGTGCTTCTTCCAGCGGTACCCGCACCTGGGTGATAGATAGATCTTCCTCGACCAGCTGGCGCATACGATCGCGCAGGCAATCCAGCTGTTCCGTGGTCAGTGAATGGCCGTCCTGAAGCTCGCAGTAGTACCCGCCGAACGGCATGGAGTGGTGGATGGTGATGGCGCGGTCGGGGAACAACTCGTAGCCGGCGGCAATGAGCAGGAAGCTGAGCGAGCGCCGGTAGATGCGCACCCCGTCCGATTCGGCCGTACTGATCGGTACCAGGTCCACGTCGCTGGTAAGCTCGTGGCTCAACTCGCGCAGCTTATTGTTGACCACCGCCGCCACAATGCGCCCTGGGGCCTCAGGTTGCGCCACTTCGATGAACTCTTCAATTGTCGTACCGGTGGGTCCATCGAATGCACGGCCGTCCGGCAAGCGCACCTGAACGATCTGGCGCACCGGCGCCGGTCTGATTTTCTGTTCGTTCTCGCTCTCTCGTCTGTTCATAGTGATGCTTCCTTTACAGAGTCGGAGGGACCAGGACGAGAGTAACGCCCGAGGATCTGCTCCGCGCTTATTTGCAAGGTTGTTTCTACGTGGATCGCTTCAGATAATCTTCTATCAGGGGGATGCTTTGCTCCATCCCCTCGGAGATGATTGCCTTTACTCTGCCCAATGGCACTTTGTCAAATACTTGCTCGGACATCCACTGCGGCTCTTCAATACGCGCTGAAAACTCCTCGGCGGTCATTTGCAGGCGCTCGGCGTAAATTGTCGTCGTTTGTAGTTGTGCGCCTGGCTCTAGTTGCTGCACCAGCATATCGCGCCAGCGGATCAGATCGCCATCGCCGGCAAACGGCAGCCACTGCTCGGGCGTTGCCCGAGCCAACGTATCACCGGCGTCATGCGGTAGAGCGTCGTAGGCCTGTTTGTCCAGATAGGTTAGCAGTGTGTTATGCGCCAAAAAGCGCTGCCGGTGATCGCCCGACCAGCCGGAAGCTTCAATGAAAAAGGGCGTCAAGACGCGCCAGTACCAGCACAGGTCAAGCAGTAGATGAGCGCGATAGGCTGCAATGAAGACCGCGTGATCGTTGTCAAGTTCTCGTGCATCTGCGAGCTGCGGATATTCGTCTAGCATGACCTCGTGCGCCCGCACATCCCGCTGTGGCGGGAGCCGGTAGAAGTGCGTAACTTCTCGCGGCACATCGGAGATCGTCTGGAAGTCAGCAGCGACGCTTCCCAGATAAAATGCGGGCCAGGACAGACGTAATTGATCTCTGATTTGGTCTTTCAGGTTGCTGTGAGCGCGTATCCGTTCGGCAACCTGCAAATGCATAAATGGTGTCGGCATAGGAGAAGAATTTTATCTTCAAAAGGCGGGATTGTAAATCGATCCGGGAGCCCGGCCGCGACGCGCGCTCGAGAGATAAACTGTCCTGGCCTCAACTGCGCTCGCGCCGGCTCTGGATCTACTGCGCTCACGCCGGTTGCCAGCCGTAGTGGGCCAATGTCTCTGGATTTGCCCTGCGCCAGAGAACGGATGCGTGTCGCAAAGGCCAGGGGATGTTCTGTGGGGCTTCAATGTCGCGCGGCGCGCCTTCGTGGTCCGTGTCGGGGATGAACACCACGCGCAACCGCAAGCCGTCCTTGACGGGAGCGTCTGCTGACGTGAAGGCGTAACATGGGTATTTGAAAAAAATTTCAAGGTCGCGCAAGAAGATTTGTGTCTGTTCCCCAGTTGAACGCCAGCCAAACAGTTCTGCCCGAGGGAAACGCTGCCCCTCGTCGAAGATCCAGCGATAGAGCGAGAGCGTTGTGCGCTCGCGCCCCCAGTCATCGAGTACCAAACCAGGGAATATGTGGCGCTCGCTGCCGCGGACGACCAGGGCATACCGCAGGTAGACGAGGTTAGGCGTCCGGCGCTCCGATGACTGTGCTGTTGTCTCAAGGAGTAGTGCCCGCGACGACTCCTGGTGTAACAGGCGCCCGCGAACCGTCTGCGTCAGAAGGTGCATCAGCAAAGGTGGGAGCCGCTGCTAGCCTGTGGCGAGTGCGTCTTCGATTCGAGGGCCTGAGTCCTTAACGGCCTGTGAGACGTTATCCTCGAACTGCGAGAAGTTTTCAGCGAACATCCGCGCTAGTTTTGCTGCCTGCCGGTCATACGCCTCACCATCGCGCCACGTCTGGCGTGGATCAAGGACCTTCTCGGGAACACCTTCCACGCGAGCCGGCACATTGAGTTGGAAAAGGGGGTGTGTGAAGTAATCGGCGTCATCCAGCTCGCCGGACAGCGCGGCGGAAACCATACGTCGCGTATAAGCGAGCTTCATCCGTTGTCCTTCGCCGTACGGCCCGCCGGTCCAGCCGGTGTTTACCAGCCAGACGTTGGCGTCGTGTTTTTCAATCCTGTCCCCCAGCAGTTCAGCGTAAACGCTGGGATGCATGGGCATGAAGGGAGCACCGAAACAGGCGCTAAACTCTGGTTTGGGCTCGCTGACGCCTCGTTCCGTGCCCGCCACTTTGGCCGTGTAACCACTGAGAAAGTGGTACATGGCCTGTTCGCGGGTCAGGCGGCTGATGGGGGGCAGCACGCCAAAGGCGTCAGCCGTCAGAAAGAGCACGTTCTTGGGGTGCCCTGCGACGCCGCCGGAGTCTGCACTGTTTATGTGCGTAATGGGGTAGCTGGAACGTGTATTCTGGGTCAGGGACGCATCATAGAAATCGACACGCCGCGTCTCCGGATCGTAGGCCACGTTTTCCAGGATGGTGCCAAAGCGGCGAGATGCCTGATAAATTAGCGGTTCGCCTTCAGGGGACAGGTTGATTACCTTCGCGTAACAACCGCCCTCGAAGTTGAAAACGCCGCGGTCGCTCCAGCCATGCTCGTCGTCGCCGATGAGAACGCGGTCCGGATCGTTGCTCAGCGTGGTCTTGCCTGTGCCGCTGAGACCGAAGAACAGCGCGACATCATCTTCGTCTTTGCCGTAATTGGCGCTGCAGTGCATGGGCAGCACGCCTCGATTGGGTAGGTAGTAATTGAGCGCGCTGAAAATGCTTTTCTTGATTTCACCCGCGTACTCGGTGCCGCCAATGAGCACCAGCCGCTTGCCGAAGTCCACCAGGATAAAGGTCTGGCTGTTGGTGCCGTCGAACTCAGGGCTGGCATGGAAGCGGGGCATGTCGATCACCGTAAACTCGGGAACAAATTGTGTTAAGGTTTCCGGATCGAATTCCCGAATGAACATATTGCGGGCGAACAGGCTGTGCCAGGCATATTCACTGATCACACGTACGGGCATGCAGTAGCGATCATCGGCGCCGGCGTAGCCGTCGAAAATAAATATGTCTCGCTGCTGAATGTAGGCCAAAACCTTGCGCATCAGGTCGTCGAACCTGGCCTGATCGAAGGGGCGGTTGACGTTTCCCCACCAGATTTCATTTTCACTGGTTGGCTCTCGCACAATAAACTTATCATTGGGCGAACGGCCGGTGTGGTCGCCCGTGCGAACGATCAGGGGCCCCAGGTGGGCCAGAACCGCTTCGCGCCGGCGAGCAGCCTGTTCGTATAACATGGGAGTGGTGAGGTGCCAGTAGACGGTACCGGCATTACGGATGCCGTGATTCTCGACTCCGTACCTGCTTGGATGAGGACCAAAGTTTTGCATGGAGAAGACCTCCTCTGCCCGCGAGACAGCTTGACAAAAACAAGTGAAAATTGTCACGAATCCATAGCGTTAGTTTAGATGAGTATCGATGGTGGGTCAAAAAGTTGACTGGGGGTCTGGAGGTAGCTATACTACGGTACGCTACGGGGCGTGGCTCAGCTTGGTAGAGCGCTCGGTTTGGGTCCGAGAGGTCGTCGGTTCAAATCCGGCCGCCCCGACTGGCGCCGCGCTTTCTGCGCCGCGCTCGTTGCAGGTAATTGTTTTGCGGGCATAGCTTAGTGGTAAAGCCCCGGCCTTCCAAGCCGGTGACACGGGTTCGAGCCCCGTTGCCCGCTCTCCGTATTTACGATGGAAAGGTCCACGCTCCATTCTGTCAGAATCGTAAGACGGCCCGGGCCCGTAGCTCAACGGCAGAGCAGTCGGCTCATAACCGATCGGTTCCAGGTTCGAGTCCTGGCGGGCCCACTAGATTGTAAGATAACAAAGACCCTTGCGTGTCGGCGCGAGGGTCTTTTTGACTCACTCCTCAACTACACCTCGCCCCAAAGGCACGCCCAGATATTCTCCTGTGATACGCTCGTCGAGGATGGGCAGCGGCTGCTGGGTAAAGGCGTCGTACGCCGTGAGCAGGCCGCCTAGCTGTTGACCGGGGACGGCCCGACGGGAAACGGTCAAGAAATGTGGGTCGCGTACGGTGGAGCCGGCGACCCACTTTAGCGTAGGGATGGCGCCAAGCGCTGGTACTGTGTCATCCAGATCCCACCACGCCCACTGTTCGCCATCCGCTTCGTAGCCTATGAGGCGTACGGAGGAGACGTAGTCGCGCATGACCGGGCGGGAGGCAGCGAACTGTTGTACAAGCTGGATCACTTGAGCTGCCTGGAGCCTGCGACCTTCTAGCTGTGGCTGGCCCTGCCAGATAATGCCCGCGCCAAATGGGACGTAATAACCGCCGTCGTTCGCCAATCGCGCCCCTTGCCGGCGAATGCCCCAGGGACCGTAATGGGCCGGGAGCGTAATTTCTCCCTCGGGCACATCTCGCACTTCCGTTACATCACCGTCGGCCGTCTGCCAGTGCAGATACAATCGCGGGCGTTGGGGCAGGGTATTGTCCCAGTCGAAGCCCAGCAGGCGCCGCTGTTCGTCTTCCAGGGTCCATTGGCGCGGATGATCTGTGAAGAGCGGCTGCGGCATCGGGGTGACGGTTACGGTTGTCAGCCGGCTGCGTCGATTGCCCTCGTTATCAGGCAGCGGTCCACCTGTCTCATCGTAGGCGCCGACCATGAGGGCGTACTCACCCGGTAGCGCGCCAGGACGCGGCACCAGCGTGAAGGGGGTGACGGTGATGCCCTCCGCCTGGGCCCGCGCCGGTAGATCCTGCTGTGCGTAGATCGCCCCATCGGCCCCAACCAGGTGGGTGAAAAGCGTCAGCGGCTGGGCCGTGGGGGTGCGAGAACGCCAGGCCAGAAGCAGATCGCTTTCATACGTGGGTGCGACGCTGTCATCCGCCAGCCGGTAGCCTAACAGTTCGATCTGGTCGCCCAGCGTCAGGGTCAGAGGCTGGAAGCCGGGCGGCAGCTCCGTAAGCGGTGTCTGGCGAAAGAGAAATGCCTCGCCCAGCGGCTGGGACGGGGGGAGTTGCTCGTACTGCTGGCGATCGTAGTGGGTAGCCACGACCGGCAGACCGGCATCAAGCGTCTCGGCGATGCGTCGCGCCCACGTCGCGCCGTACGGTTCGGCAGTGGGGAATACGTAGGCGATATCCAGATCCGGCCGCCGGCCCTCTACACGTTGCAGGTACCAGAGGGGGCTCGCCCAATGCCAGTCAGCCAGGATGACGCTGTTCTCTGGCGCGTCCTCGAGAATCGTCCCGGCGTACTCCCGCGCTGTGCGATCTTCTGCCAGAGCGGCGAAGCTGCCGTAATTGGACCACGCCTGGGCTCCGGCGGCGACAATGAGGATTGCCAGTGCCAACGACCTGATGGTTGCCACCGGCGTGGGAATCCCGGTCTGAGGACGGTGACTGGACGCGCCTGCGTCGCCCAACGCGACGGCCCACAGCAGGGTGGCGGGGACGTACGCGGGCAGCATATACTCTACCGTTTGCGGCGCGCGGTAAGTGGCGGTGATCAATGTATGGAGGAGGAAGGACCCTCCTAACAGCAGGGCCAACGTGCGGTCACGCCATAACAGAAGCAACAGGCCGCCGGCCATGCCCAACAGCAATAATGGATGGAACTGGAAGGACATGACGTTGGCCATAACTCCCAGGCGAGCCGCCAGCTCTACCGGCTCGAGGAAAGCGAACAGGTCGCCGCGGAAGCCCAATGCCAGGACATGCTCCAGGAAGCCGCCAACCGTAGCCAGATCGGGAGCGCTGCCGTGAGCGTCCGCCCCGGCGCGCAGCGGAAAGTAGAGCAGCGGCAAAAAGCCGGCGAACAGCGCCACGAGCAGCGGAGGCCAGCGGCGTGGTTGTCGCAAGAGATCAGGATCGAGCCACAGTAAAACGAGGCCAAACACCAGCACCATGAACAGCAGCGAGGCATGGTGCGTGATGCCCAGGCTGAATACGACGAACAGGGCGAATGTGAGTGCCGGGGCGCGTGCGCGAGCTGGGTCGCGTGCACGAGCCGTTTGCCGCTGCTGTTCGCGGATCAGTAGCAGGATAAAGATGGCCAACGCTGCGAATAGCGCCGTCAGACTGCGCACGTTGGCCGTGGTGGATTGTGACCAGAAGGTGGTTGCCGTTCCCAGGGCGAGCGCGGAGAGGAGGGCCGGCGCCAGGCGACGCGCCAGCAACCAGCCGCTGAGGAATACAAATGAGACGGTGGCGGCTCCGGTCAGAGCGGAAAAGAGGTTGGCGCGATAGGCGGCCGATTCGCCCAGCGGCAGGCGCGTGGCCAGGTGGGCCAGGACGGTGTAAAGGGCGAAACCGGGCGGATGCGCCACCCCCAGTTCCGCGGCGACCAGTTGCAGCTCGCCGTTGTCCGCCGGCAGGACGTCGGGCGCCAGGGTGACAGTGTATAGAGCGAAAAAGAGGAGCAAAACGAGGCCGGCGGTCGCCAGGAGAGCGCGATCCGACGTCCAGGGTCGCGCGGCGGGTTCAGTGGCCCGCACGGCGACGATGAGCGCGCCGAGGACGGTGATGGACAGGGCTGCCAGCGCCACACCCCAGTGAGGCCAGGGGTAGAAAACGTAAGCCAGCAGGGGAAGTACGACCGGAAAATATACCTTCAACTGCTGCCGCCGGTCGATGCGCGCCGCCGCCAGGGCGCAGATGAGAACGGCGGCGAGGGTGAGGAGAATTGCGCCAACCCACCCGGAGCGCAACCACTCGCCTAACACACGGCCGGCGTACAGGCCGCAGATGAGAGCGGTAATCAAGGGCCAGCGGGTAAGCAGACGTCGATGCCACATAGGGGCGAATTGTACACGATGCGCATATGAGCGTTAAACTGTGCATTCCTGAGCCGGTAGGCAGGCCAGTAGTACAAAAGTCCTGCTCGCCTAATGGGCGTCGTGTCGTTTACAAATTGCCGATTTTCGCTATACTAGTTCTGGGAATTTGTGGCAGGCACAACCAGTCGCTGAGGCGGCCGAAGAAAGCGTCTTCGGTCGCCTTTCCTATTTCTGATGGCGACGCGCCAACTCGGCGCGCACGTCGTCCCAGGTCACGTCGTTGGCCAGCAGCAGCACCAGGATATGGTAAAGCAAGTCGGCCGTTTCCTCCACCAGCCGCTGCTGCCCCTGCCCTTTCGCTGCCAGAATTACCTCTACGGCCTCCTCGCCAACCTTCTTGATAATTTCATCCTGCCCGCTCCGCAGAAGATGAGCGGTATATGAGTCCGGCCGAGGATGAGCCTTGCGCGCTTCAAGCGTGGCCCATAGCGATTCTAGAATGTCTTCTTCCATCGTGTCGTCCTGTTACTCAGTTGTCAGTTCGCGGAAAAAACAGCTTACTTCGCCCGTGTGGCAGGCGGGCCCGGCCGGTTCCACCAGAACCAGCAGTGTGTCCGCGTCACAGTCCACGCGAATTTCTTGTACGCGTTGCACGTTGCCCGAGGTGCCGCCCTTGTGCCAAAGTTGCTGCCGGCTGCGGCTCCAGAAATATGTCTGGCCCGTTTCCTGCGTCAGGTGCAGCGACTCGGCATTCATCCAGGCCACCATCAGGACCTGGCGCGTGGCGGCGTCCTGTACCACCGCCGGGATCAATCCTCTTTCGTCGAATTTAAGCTTCATGTTGCCTCCGGGCGTCGAGCGACCGGCGCACCGGCACACCATTCTGGGCCAGATATTCCTTGACTTCGGTTACCTGAAGCTGGCGATAGTGGAACAACGAGGCCGCCAGGGCCGCGTCGGCGCCCCCGTCGGTCAGGGCGGCGAGAAAGTGCTGCAGTTCTCCCGCGCCGCCGGAGGCGATGACGGGGATATTCACGGCGTCTGTCACGGCGCGCGTCAGGGCCACGTCGTAGCCCGCCTGCGTACCGTCGGCGTCCATGCTGGTCAGCAGAATCTCGCCAGCACCGCATGCTTCCGCTTCCCGGGCCCAGGCAACGGCGTCCTTGCCTGTGCCCACGCGCCCGCCGCTGACGTACACTTCCCACCGGCCCGGTTGCACTGCTTTGGCGTCAATGGCCACGACGATGGCCTGGCTGCCGAACTCCTCTGCGCCGGCGCCGATCAGATTTGGGTCACGTACGGCGGCGGAGTTGATGCTGATCTTGTCCGCGCCCGAGCGCAGAATGGCGCGCATATCCTCCACGCTGCGGATGCCGCCGCCCACGGTGAAGGGGATAAAAACCTGGTCGGCCACGTTGCGCGCCATTTGCAGCACTGTGCCGCGCGCCTCGTGGGTTGCCGTAATGTCAAGAAAAACCAGCTCGTCGGCGCCTTCTGCATCGTACACGCGAGCCTGCTCCACCGGGTCGCCGGCGTCGCGCAGGTTCACAAAATTGACGCCCTTGACTACCCGGCCATCTTTGACATCGAGGCAAGGGATAATCCGTTTGGCTAACATCACTTCGCTCCTGTGTCTTCGTCGTCTTCTCTCACGCGTGGCGTTTCCTGCCCTGCCAGCGTCAGCGCTTCACTGAGGTTCAGTCGCCCTTCGTAGAGTGCGCGCCCGGTGATGACGCCCGCGAGACCGCTGCCGGCGTATTGTAGAACGCGCCGAATATCGTCAAGCGAGGCCACTCCGCCGGAGGCAATCACCCGTAGACCGCTTTCCTGCGCCAGTTGGGCCGAGGCAGCGGCGTTGACGCCGCTGAGCACGCCGTCGCGCCCGATGTCTGTGTGCAAGACCGTTTCCACACCAAGGTCCTTCATGCGCCGGCCCAGGGACTCGGCCTTTATCCCACTCTCCTGTTGCCAGCCGCGGGTGCGCACCATGCCTTCACGGGCGTCGATAGCTACGACGATGTGCTGTGGTCCAAATTGTTCCAGGGCCCGGGCAACCAGGTCGGGGTTTTCTACGGCTACGGTCCCCAGGATGACGCGACGCACCCCGGCCTCCAGGGCGCGAGCAATGTCATCCAGGGTACGTACGCCGCCGCCAAATTGCACGTGGGCTCCTAGCTCGGCCAGGTGCGGGAGGGCGCGCCAGTTGGCCGCGCCGCCTTCGTCGAACGCGCCGTCTAGGTTGATGACGTGCAACCAGCGGGCGCCCTCGGCGACCCAACGTCGCGCCGCAGCAAGCGGATCGTCGCCAAATACCGTTTGCTGCCGGGGGTCGCCCAGCTTAAGCCGCACGACGCGGCCGTCTCGCAAATCGACGGCGGGAAAGATGGTAAAAGGTTCACTCATGAAAGCCGTTTCTCCGGTGCTGGATGAGGGGCCGGAACACCCGCTCACCAGTTGACGAAGTTCTTCAAGATTTGCAGGCCCACGTACTGGCTCTTCTCAGGGTGGAACTGGATGCCAACGACGTTGTCACGCCCGGCGAGCGCCGGGAAGCGCAGGCCATACTCCGTTTCCGCCAGGGTGGTTCGGGCGTCAGCCGGTTCGCAGTAGTAGGAGTGCACAAAGTAGGCGTGCGCTCCGCTGGGAACGTCTTGCAGCAACGGATGCTGTCCATTGTGCTCAATCTGATTCCAGCCCATGTGCGGCACCTTGAGCCCGTCGCCCGCAAATCGCACCACGCGACCGGACAGCAGGCCCAGACCCTGGTGTACGCCCATCTCTGCGCTGGATTCAAAGAGCAGCTGTAGGCCGAGGCAGATGCCCAGCACTGGGGTGCCGGACGCTGCCGCCTTGCGAAGCGGGTCAATCAAGCCGCGTTGGGCCAGGGCGTCCATACCAGCTCTAAAGGCGCCGACGCCGGGCAGGACCAGCTTTTCGGCCCGCAGGACGTCGTCAGCCGCGGCGGTGAGGGCTACCTCTGCGCCGACGAACTCCAGCGCTTTCTGCACTGAGCGCAAGTTGCCGATGCCGTAATCAATCATGGTGATCATCTTCTGTTTCTCCCGCTGGTTCCGGGTCGCTTTCGGACACTCAGCGTAGCCTCTAACTGGGACATTTCACTCCGTTAAGGTTCCCTTCGTGGAAGGCACGCCGCTACGTCTTTCGTCGAGAGCAACTGCCTGGCGCAGGGCACGTCCGAGGGCTTTAAACAGGGCTTCCGCCTGGTGGTGGTCGTCGCGACCGTATTCGACCCGGGCGTGCAGGTTCATACGGCCGTGAACCGCCAGCGATTCCATGAAGTGGTCGACCATCGCCGTTGGCATCTGGCCCATGGCGGGCGTGTGCCACGCGGTCTGTAGCACCGTGTAGGGGCGACCACTGAGGTCTATGGCCACAAAGGCCAGCGCCTCATCCATGGGGACGTAGGCGTGGCCCATGCGCCGGATACCCTGCCGGTCGCCCAGTGCCTGGTCCAGCGCCTGGCCCAGGACGATGGCTATGTCTTCGATAGTATGGTGGGCGTCGATCTCCAGATCGCCCACAGCGCTCAACTGCAAATCCATCAGGCCATGCACGGCCACGTGGCGCAGCATATGATCGAGGAAGCCGACGCCGCTGCTCACGTCGCAGCGCCCGGCGCCATCCAGGGCAAGGGTCAGCGTAATGTCTGTTTCCGTGGTTTTTCTTTCGATGGTTGCTTCGCGATTCATCATTTCTCCTGTGGTGATTGCGGCTACAGCCTTCGTAGCGCCTGCAACAGGCGGTCGCTATCCTGGGGCCGGCCGGCGCTGATGCGGATGCAATTATCCAGACCTGGCTTGGCGAAGTACCGTACCAGGATCCCCTCTTTTTCCAGCGCCTGTTTCAGCCGACCCGCGTCGCGACCTACGACGCGACAGAGGATGAAGTTGGAACGGCTGGGATAAGGCTCAAGAAAGGTGAGGCGTGCGAGTTCCTTTTCCAGCCGCCGTCGCTCCTCGACGATAGCCTCCACGCGCTGCAACAATCGCTCGGCGTCCTGCAGAGAGGCGATGGCTGCCTGGGCCGCGGGCACGTTGACGTTGTACGGTTGCTTGATCTTCCACAGGTGTGGCATCAGCCAGAGGGGGAAGGCGCCGTAGCCCACGCGCAGGCCCGCCAGCCCGGCCCACTTGCTGAATGTGCGCAACACGACCAGGTTGTCGTACGCTTGCACCCAATGGATGCGGCTGTCTCCGCTGAATTCCACGTAGGCTTCGTCAAGAACGACCAGAAGGGGCAGCGCCAGCAGACGCTGCAGGGTTTCTGAGGAAAGGGTGCTACCGTCCGGGTTGTTGGGGGAGCAGACGAAGAGAATCCGGGCCTCAGGTTCGGCGCGAACGGCGCTTTCGATTGCCGCCAGATCCAGGCTGAAATCGTCGCGCCTGGGCACTTCCACCAGGCGGCCCATATTCACCGCAGTGGAGAAAGGGTACATGCCGAACGAGGGCGGACAGTTGATCACCACCTGCCTCGGTTCCAATACGGCGCGCAAAACAAGGTCGATCAGCTCGTCGGCGCCGGCGCCCGCCAGCAAATAGTCGCGGTCCAGACCGGTGTAATCGGCGAGGGCGTCGCGCAGCGCGCCGGCCTCCGGGTCGGGGTAAATGTGCCAGTAGTGGGGTCGCTGCAGGGCGTCGAGGGCCTGTGGAGAGGGGCCGTAAGGGTTTTCATTGGCGTCCAGTTTGACGATGTCCTGCGGGTCGTGGCCCAGGCGCTGTGACAGGACGTCGAAGGGCACAATGGGCACGTAGGGTTCCATGGCAGCGATGTCCGAACGGACCAGTTGCGCCGGGTCGAACGGCTCTGATCGTGTGTCTGATGGCCTGTCTGTCACGCGTTTTCCTCCTGTTCCATCCGTTTGTACGCAGCGTTGGCATGGGCCGTCAGATGTTCCGCTTCCGCGATCAGAGCCGCCACGCGACTCAGCTCGGCCGATGTTTCATCATCCAGGGCTACCACGCTGTTGATGCGTACAAAGTCGGAGACGTTGAGCGGTGAGGCGAAGCGCGCCGTGCCGCTGGTAGGCATCGTGTGGCTGGGCCCGGCTACGTAGTCGCCCAGCACCTCAAAGCTGCGGTTGCCCAGGAAAAAGCCGCCCGCGCTGTTGATGCGCGCCATCAGTTCGCGTGGCTGCTCTACGTCAAGGCACAGATGCTCGGCGGCAAACTCGTCTGCCAGCCGCGCCGCTTCTTCGAGATCCTGTGTAAGCACGATGCCCCCTTGCTGCTCGAGCGCCGTGCCGATGATCTCGCTGCGGCTGAGCTGTTCCATCTGGCGGCCCACTTCTACCTGTACAGCCTCCGCCAGCGAGCGCGAGGGGGTCAACAGGATCGCCGTCGCCAGCACGTCGTGCTCGGCCTGAGCCAGCAGGTCGGCGGCGACCCAGGCCGGATGGGCGCTATCGTCGGCGACCACCACCGTTTCTGTGGGCCCATAAAGGCCGTCGATGCCCACGATGCCGTATACCTGGCGCTTGGCCAGCGTTACGAAGATGTTGCCAGGGCCCACGATCTTATCCACACGAGGGACTGATTCTGTGCCATAGGCCAGAGCAGCCACTGCCTGAGCCCCGCCCAGCGTGTAGACGGTGTCTATGCCCACAATGTGCGCGGCTGCCAGTATCACGGGCGGCACACGGCCGTTCTCTGCCCCGGGGGGCGTGGCGACGACGACATCGGGCACGCCTGCTACCTGCGCCGGTATGGCCGACATCAGCAGAGAAGAGGGGAGCGGGGCGGTGCCGCCGGGCACATAGACGCCCACGCGCTGCAGCGGCGTCGCCCGCTGGCCCAGCACCCCGCCCATTTCCGTGGTGGTCCAGTCGGGCAACGGCTGGTGGCTATGAAACTGCCGGATGCGGCGGGCAGCCAGGCGCAGAGCATCGGCCAGCTCCGAAGGGATCTGCGAGACAGCCTCTTCTATCTCCTCGCGGGGCACGGCGAGCGATGCCAACTGGATGCCGTCGATCCGTTCCGTCCAGCGCCGCAAAGCTTTGTCTCCGCCGGCCCGTACCTCGTCGAGGATGCGCTGCACGGCCTGTTGTGGCGTCAGTGGCTCGCCGAAAATGCGCTGCATGCTTTGCTGCAGGCCGGGGGGCGCCTCGCGTTCGAGCCAGTTGTCGCGCCTGAGGATGGTCTGTGTTGCTTCATCTACCGTATAGAATTTCAACATGGTTCGTTACCTTTGTTCATTCCCGCCACCGGGGGTTGTTTGCAGAGCGGCTAACATGGCCTGGTAGCGCTGTGGTTCTTCTTCAAAAATGTAGGTCACGGGGGAGACAACGACGCCGCTGCCGCCCACCGCGCGCAGGGCGGCGATCGTTTCTGATAGACGGTTTTTGCGCACGACGATGTTGACCGCATACCAGCTGGTCTCGCCGTCGTTGGCCCCGTTATTGGGGACGATGGGGGAGACGGTTGGGCCCTGTAAGCCGCTCAGGCCGGGCTGGCCAAACATGCGCTGAGCAATCTCTTCTGGGGAGTCGCCGCGCATATTGGCGAAGACCAGATGACAGTCCTGTGCTCGCTGGTGGGCCTCAATATACTCGATTAACTGGCGCGCAATCGCCAGCACGTCGTCTCTTTCCTGGAGCGCCTTTTTATTGGCAATGAGAATGGCCTGGGAGTGCAAAATGGCGCCATCTTCTAGCTCGCGCAGGTGGTTGTCGCGCAGCGTGGTGCCTGTAGAGACCAGATCGGCGATCACGTCGGCGTAACCGATCGAAGGGGCGATCTCCAATGTGCCTTCCACTTCAATCAACTCGAATGGCGTGACGCCGCTCTCTTCGAGGAAGGCGCCGGTTAGCTCTGGAAACTTTGTGGCAACGCGCAGGATACGTCCGCCGTCCTCAGGCAGGGAAGCCGCGCGCAGGGTCAGATCGTCCATCGTGTGCACATCGGACCACTCCTCGGGCACGGCGAGGCTCAGCCGGCACTGCGAAAAGCCCAGCGCGTCGTGCAAGACCAACACGGCGTCCTGTGCATCGTGACAGCGTTCAGAAAACACGTCCAATCCGGTAATGCCCAGATCGACGCTGCCCTGACGCACGCTAACGGCAATGTCGCCCGGTCGCTGGAACATGACCGTCAGCCCGGGCAAGGAGGGGATGGTCGCCGCATATTGGCGCGGATTGGGCCGGTAGACTTTGAGTCCCGCAGCCTCCAGGAACTCCAGCGAGTCCTCTGCCAGGCGCCCCTTGCTGGGCAGAGCCAGGCGAATGTCGGTACGTGGCATGGTATCTCCTTCACGTCTGGTGACCGGCGCGTAAGCCGTTTGCCGGTCGGCGATTGGCGACAAGAAAAAAACCCTCCCGTTTCGGGGAGGGTTTCTTGATTACTGTGTGTGTTCAGGCGCAGAATGCCGGCGCGGTCCTATCCCCGAGAATGGCTTGGTGTTGCAAAATGATGATGCGCATGATGGTGCACACGGCGCATCGGGGAGACCATAAACGACAGCAGTGACTTCATGATAGGCAACAGTGTAGCACACGGTCAGACCATGGGCAACTTTGTATGCGGAGTTTCTTTGACAATTGGCCCATTGTCACCTGTTGACGGCGGATGTTACAATGCCGCCGGCATGAACAAACGTCGCTGGTTACTCTGGGTTCTGATTGCATCTTTCCTCTGGCTGGTGCTCACCCGCCTGAACGAAATAGAGGACCTGGTCGAGACCTTATCCTCCGGTATCTGGTTGTGGGTTCTGGCGGCGGGCCTGCTGCAGATCGTCTATTTCATGGTCCAGGCGCGCGTTTATCAGGTTGCCTTCAAGGTGGCAACTGTCCGGGCGTCGCTCGCCGATCTGGTGCCTGTCGTCGTCGGATCAATGTTCATCAACGCCGTAGCGCCCAGCGGCGGCACCGCAGGCGTCGCCCTTTACGTTGACGATGCCGTGCAGCGAGGGGAGTCGGGACCTCGGGCAACCGCGGGGACATTATTGGGGATTACGGGCACGTACGCCGGATTCGGCGTTCTGGTCCTTTATGGTTTGCTCTACCTGCGTTCCGCCCAGGCGCTGCGCCTGCACGAAGTGGCCGGTGCTGTTGTGCTGCTGCTGTTTATTGTGGGTTTGAGTGCACTGCTTCTGCTGGGCGGCTCGCATCCCGCCCTGTTGCAGCGACTACTTGGGTCCGTACGGGCGCTGGCGAACCGTGTGGCCGCCGGCCTGGACCGCACACCATTTCTGGCGCCGCACTGGCCGGCAAAGATCTCAGACGAATTTAGCAGAGCGGCGGCGGCAGCGCGGGCCCATCCCGGTCAGTTACCTGTCGTGTTATTGTGGGCAGTCGCCGCCCACCTGGTGCAGGTTATCAGCCTCTACGCGCTATTTCTGGCCTTCCGCCAACCGGCAGCGGTGGGTGTCGTTGCGGCGGGCTACGCCATCGGCCACCTTTTTGTAATAATTGCACCGACACCACAAGGGGTCGGATTCGTGGAAACAGTGATGCCGCTGACATTTATGGCGCTGGGCGTGCCCGGCGCAGCCGCAACGATTATTGTTTTGGCCTTCCGGGGGCTCACTTTCTGGCTGCCCATGCTGGTAGGATTTCTCCTGTTACAGCAGTTACGGTCGCTGGGTACAGAAGAGCGCGCGCTGACGGAGCTGTGGAGCGTGCGCATTGTGGCGCTGCTGACAGGGTTGATGGGGGTGGTCAATATCGTTTCTACTGTCTATCCCGAGTTGGCGCGTGATTTGCAGGACGTTACCCGTTACGCCCCGTTGCAGCTTCGGCGCGGCGGGCAGTTGGGGGCCATGCTTACGGGCCTGGCGCTGCTCTTGCTGGCCAACGGGCTATGGCGGCGCAAGCGTACGGCGTGGCTGATTACCTTCGTCGTACTGTTGCTGTCGGCGCTGAGCCACACTCTCAATCGTTCTCTGTTCGACTATCGTACGGTGCTTACAGTGGCGCTTGCCGGCTGGCTGCTGCTCCTGCGCGCACACTTCCACGCCCGGTCGGACGCACCATCCGTGCGTTTCGGCATCGTCGTGCTGGTTGCCGCTCTCTTGTTCAACGTGACCTATGCCACGTTGGGTATCTTCGTCCTCTCACAGCGCGCCGGTGCGCCGCTGACCCTGTCCCTGGCTTTGAGCGAGGCGGTGAACACCGTTTTCACCTTCCGCCCGCCGCCCTGGCTGGCGGAGAGCGACGGCGGACGCTTTTTACTTTATTCCGTGTACTCTATCGTCGTCCTGACACTACTATACGCCCTCTTCCATCTTTTGCGACCGGTTCTTGTGCGCAAGCCGCCGAGCCCCGAGGATAAAGTGCGGGCAAGAGCCATCGTTAGCAAGCACGGACGCACCTCGCTGGCGCGCCTGGCGCTGCAGCCGGGGAAATCGTTCTTCTTCAGCCCGGGGGGGTCGCTAGTCTCCTTCCAGGTCGAGGGGCGAACGGCCGTGGTCTTCGGCGATCCAATTGGGCCGCCGCACGACCTGGCAGATGCCGTGGACAGTTTTAGCGCCCACTGTTCCTTAAACGATTGGCTACCCGCATTCTATCAGGTGTTGGCCAGGAACTGGCCCCAATACCGGGAGCAGGGATACGAGGCCATTCCCATCGGGCGCGAAGCGGTGGTCGATCTGGCTACTTACGATCTGGATGCGGATCGTTATGATGCGGTGCGCCGGTCGGTGGCGCGACTCCTGCGCCATGGTTACAGGGCAGAACTGGCGCTGCCCCCGCAGGAGAGAGGGCTTGTGGAGGAGCTGCGATTGGTAAGCGATGAGTGGTTGACGATGCAGCACGTCACACACTCCGGCTATGCCCTGGGCTGGTTTGACCAACGCTATATCGGCGAAAGCCCGCTGGCACTCGTGCGAGCGCCGTCGGGTCTGATCAACGCCTTTGCCGCCCTGATTCTGGACGCGGAGGAAAATGCCGTGGTGGTCGATCTGTTACGATACCGGCCCCAGACGGCCGGCGGAACCCTGGCCCTGCTGTTGAGCACGCTTTTGCATTGGGCCAAGAGCGAGGGGTTTTCCTGCGTCAACCTGGGCGTGACCGTCCCTGAGTTGGTCGATGATCCTCAGACGAACGGTCTTGTGGATCGGATCTACGGACCGGCCGACGAGACGTTCAATCCGCTGCCAGTGCACGACGTTAAGACGCAATTCTACCCACGCTGGCTGGCCCGCTACCTGGTCTATCCCGGCGCTACATCGCTGCCGGCGGTCTGGGACGCAGTGGCGCGTGCCAGCACCGGCTCGAGCTGGCTGTGGTTGTTACTAAGGCGCCGGTTGCGGATATAATTGGATGCTGAGGAGATAAGGCGTGGTTACACCAGGTTACATTCAGGCCAGAGAAGATTTTCGTAAGGCGCGGCGCCAGGCTGCGCTGGAGCAACTCCTGTCACGGTTGCGAGGAAAACCGTCTGAACTGCTGTCCTATGATGAAGTGCGCCGCCTGGTGGGCGCGCAGAGCCGTATTGAGCGTGGCCTGGAGGAGATTCCGGTCGACGCCATCGTCGGCAGCGTGGGACGTTATGCTGATTTCACGCGCACCTTTTTGCCGCGCACAGATCAGATGCAGGAACGGTGGGCGCGGGTGAAGGCCGTGGCTACCGGCCCGTCGGGCTGGCCCCCGATTGAAGTTTACAAACTGGGGCAGGCCTACTTTGTGATCGACGGTAACCACCGGGTGTCCGTGGCGCGCCAGATGGGCCTGAAGACGATCCCGGCGTATGTGACTGAGGTGCAGACGCGGGTGCCTCTTAGCGCAGATGTGGATCCGCAGGCGCTTGTGCTGAAGGCGCGCTATGCGGCGTTCCTGGAGCAGACGGGCCTGGGAAGGAACCGGCTGGATGCGGATCTGTCGCTTACGGAAGCGGACGCCTATCACGACCTTGAGGAGCATATCGCGGTACACCGCTACTATATGGGTCTGGAACAGCAGCGCGAGATCCCTTATGAGGAGGCGGCTGCTCATTGGTACGATACGGTCTTTCGACCCGTCGCCGACGTCATTCGTGCCCGAGGTCTGTTACATGACTTTCCCGATCGCACGGAGGCCGATCTCTATCTGTGGTTGATGGAGCACCGTAGCGAACTGGAGGAGGCGCTGGGCTGGACGGTCAGCGCGGACGCAGCGGCGCTGGACCTCGCCGACCGTAGGAGCGGGTCACGGCGGATGCTGGCTCGGGTCGGCGGGAAGCTGCGAGGCGCTTTCACGCCTGACGAATTTGAGCCGGGCCCGCCGCCCGGTGAGTGGCGCACGAAGCGGCTGGCGTCACGCCGTGAGAACCGGCTATTCTACGATCTGCTCGTCGCAATTAATGGTCAGGATCAGGGCTGGCGCACGCTGGAGCAGGCGATCGTCATTGCCCGGCGCGAGGGCAGTGAGTTGCGGGGGTTGCACATTGTTGCGGAGGAACAACAGTCCGACAGCCCTGACGTTCACGGTATCCGCGACCGCTTTCAGTGGCGTCTGGGGGAGGTGGGCATTGATGGGCGCTTTGTGGTGGAGTCGGGACCTGTGGCCCACACACTGTGTGATCGGGCGCGGTGGAACGACCTCCTCGTCATGCCTCTGACACACCCGCCGGGTGGGCGCGTGTTGCAGCGGCTGAGCTCTGGATTTCGTAGCGTAGTTCAGCGCTGTCCACGACCGATTCTGGCAGTGCCGCAAGAGCCCACTCCTATGCAACGGGCGCTCCTTGCGTACGACGGCAGTGCGAAAGCGCAGGAAGCGCTGTTTATTGTAACCTATCTGGCTGCGCGCTGGGGGTTTTCGCCCGTGGTGCTTACGATTGAAACGGATGACATTGACGCCGATCAGGTGTTGGACCGCGCGCGCCGGTATTTACAGCGGCGTGGTGTAGAGGCCGTATATGAAGTAAAATCAGGAGATGTGGCGGCGAAGGTGCATGACGCCGCCGAAGATCATGACTGTGATTTTATCATTATCGGCGGATATGGCTCCCGTCCGGTCGTGGAGATTGTTTTGGGAAGCGTGTTGAATCAGGTCTTACGGACGGCGCAGATTCCCATTCTGATCTCTCGCTGAACGCATCTATGAATCTGTTCACACATTTTCTGAAACAGTGGAATCGCGACAAGGACCTGGAGCTCCTGGTGGACCACTGCGACGCGCTGGAGGCCCTGATTATTCGCGTTTACAAACAGGGAGAAGCATCGGCGGCTGATGAGGCGGAGTACCATGCGCTACGGTCCTGGTTGCTGAACAACTACGGGCAGTGGGAGAAGCAATTGCAGCCGCTATGGCGAGAGGCAAAGGTAGCGGGCGCGCCGGCGCAACAGGATCCCTTTCGACGATTGATTGAGGCTGAATCCGCCGCTGATTTCGTCGACGATTGGAAAGCGATGCAAAATCTGCCGGCTGCGCGTGAAGCTTTGAACCGGCTGGTTTTGCGCCAACAGAATGAAGAGACGTCATAGCAAGCGCGAGGTAACCTGATGAGTCGTAAAAGCTTCTGGTTCGGTTTTTTGCTGGCGATTGTGTTTGCCATGTGGTGGATCCGCCGGCAGAACAGCAGGGAAGGGGCACCATTCGCGGAGGCGCCGCAGAGCGAACCACAGGTCCGTGAACCGAGATACGATGAGCCTGAACCGGATCCGCTGCAGGAAATCGCAGGAATTGGACCTGTCTTTGCCCGACGGCTGCAGAATGCGGGCATCACAAGTTTTCGCCAGCTGGCGATGTTGCCGCCGGAGCGGTTGCGCGACATCGTACAGGTTGCACCGTGGCAGGCAGACGTCATGTCATGGATCGAACAGGCCCGCCAACGCGCTTCCTGATTGCGTTCGCGACCACCGCCTTGCTGCCTCACCCCTCGAGAATCTGGTGTGTAATGGAGCCATTCTTAAGGCTCCAGACGTCGGTGGCGAAACGGTCGATGAAATAGCGATCGTGTACCACAGCCACTGTGGTTCCTTCAAAGTGGGTCAGCGCCTGTTCGAAACGGGTGCGCGAGGGAATGTCCAGATGGTTAATCGGCTCGTCCAGCAACAGGAAGTTGCAGCCGCGGACCACGAGCAAAGCCAGCGCCAACCGTGCTCGCTCGCCAAAGCTCAGTTGGCCACTGGGCCGCAGCGGATCGTCGTCGCTAAAAAGGAAGTAGTGTAGAAACGAGCGAGCCTCTGTCTCATTGAGGGGGGCAGCGTGCTGGATTAGCTCCAGCGCGCTTCTGTCCGGTTCCAGTAACTTCTGCTCTTGCGTCATGTATCCCATCTTGACGCTGGCGCCCAGTCGCACGCTGCCTGCCCGTGGCGGCAGTCGCCCGGCGACGGTGCGTAATAGCGTCGTCTTACCGCTGCCGTTCGGCCCGGTAAGCACGATCCGCTGCCCGGCCCGCACACGGAGGTTGAGGTCTCGAAGTAGAGGGGGATGGCCCTCGTAGCCGACACTGAGCCCCTCCAGCGTCAGCACATCCTGGCTCAAATGTGTGGGCTCGTCAAAGTTTAGCTTCATCTTCCAGCGGCGCCCCGGTTTTTCCACACGCTCGTCAGATTCCAGATAGCGCTTCAGCTTTTTCTCGCGGGATTTCGCTTTGCGAGCTACCTTTTTGGCGTAGCGCCGGATCTGGTCGTTCCTGGTTGCCTGTTCGCTGTGGCGCGCCTGCTGCTTGATGCGGTTGATGTCCTGGCGCATTTTCCGAATTTCGTACTCCTGTGCCTTATATCCCGACCACTGTTTTTCTCGCTCTATTTCCCGCTGTTCCACGTATTCGCCGTAGTTTCCTTCATATGCTTCTACCGTATGGGTGTCGGGATTAAGGGCCAGGATACGGTTGACAGTGTGGTTCAGAAACGTGCGGTCGTGGGAGACAAGGAGCACCCCACCACTGAAGGTTGACAGCCAACGTTCCAGCCATTCCAACATGGCTACGTCCAGGTGGTTCGTGGGTTCGTCGAGTAGCAGCAAATCTGGTTCTTGCAGCAGAATCAGGGCCAGCGATAGCCGCGTTTTCTGACCGCCGCTCAGCTGTCCCACGGGCTGCTCGCCCGGAATCTTACTAAGGCCCAGGTTCTGAAGCGTCGTCTCAACGCGGGCCGGGTCAAAGGACGCCAGTTGCTGCAGAGCGCGATCGTAGGCTATCTGTTGCCTGGATTGTTCGGGGTCCTCTGCCAGCGCCGTGGCCAGCCGTTCCACTTCGGCCTGCAGCAGATCGGGATCGCCCGCGGCACGGCCCACGGCGTGCGACAAGGGTAATTCCGGCGGTAGTTCAAACCGCTGCGCCAGATAGCCAACCTGTACATCGCCCACGAAGGACACGTGCCCGCCGTCCGGTTGCTCCACGCCGGCCAGAATGCGCAACAGCGTGGTCTTTCCACTGCCGTTGGGCCCGATCAGCCCGGCGCGCTCGCCGGCATTAAGATGAAATGTGACGTCCTGTAATATCGGGTGGATGTCGAAGGATTTGCAGATCTGGTGAACGGTAAGCATGAGTTTGCCTTTCAAAGCGGGTCGCCGGTGGCGTACGGCAACAGTAGAAACTTCTCGTGTTGCGACGGAATTGACGAGCGGCAGCGCACGTAAATT
Source organism: Chloroflexota bacterium (assembly GCA_048620455.1). Lineage (GTDB taxonomy): Bacteria > Chloroflexota > Anaerolineae > Promineifilales > Promineifilaceae > JAAYYY01. The sequence continues at coordinate 39,137 of JBMCFH010000003.1, forward strand.
CCTTTCGGTCAACTTGAGGGGTGCAAACTCAGCTAATCATCACTCTCTCCTGGGCCGCGATGCGACCACTCTTCGACTACAAGAATTTATTATCGGAGGATACGCGCTCCTGGTCAAGTCGCGCTGCGCACAGAATAAAGTTGCGGAGGCGTGCGGACGTCACAGTCGCTGTGCAGGCCCACCGGTAGTTGCCGGAGCGTATGCGATTATGTTAAAGTAACGGTGCCAGGAGGGAAGGTATATTGACAGGCGTTACTGGTTCTTTGGTCCTATCAGACGCCTGATTTACCTTCGGTTTACAGCAGTACCATCATTGGTCTGCTATGCTATAATTGGCGCGTTTCAATTGAAAACCCCCCACGTCTGGCGGGTATTGTGGATCTATGTCTTTTTGGCAGCAACTCAATCAACTACTAAGCGAGGCGCCGGGCAACGTCGTCTATCACCTGGTTACACTTTTTGCCATCCAGGCGACGTTGGCTATTGCGTTTTCGCAATGGCGTCGCGAGAGAGAGCTACCGCCAGATCGCGGGCGTAGCGAGCTGGCGCGCCGCCTGACGTTGGCTGCGCTTGGCCTCTTCATAACGCGTTTTCTGCTGTTGATCGCCTCTCTCGTTGTTGCCGGTAGCGGCGATCCCACGCTACCCATGCGCATTCTGCCGCCGTTGGAGCAGGCGGTAAACTCGGCCACGGCGATCCTGATCGTCTGGGCGCTCTTGCCCACCTTTCCCTCTTTGCCGCGCTTCAATGACGTAGCCGTTGTACTTGTGCTACTGCTGGCGGGTGTGATGTACGCATTCTTTGCGCAGGATTGGGCGTCTAATGCGCAGCCGGGCATGATTTACAATGGCTCCGAACAATCTACCATCTGGGGCGCGTTCCAGATCGTGGTGTTGCTTATGGGCGCCGTGCTGTTGTTGCTGCGCAAATTCCCCGGCGGTGGCTTAAGATTCCTGATTATGGTTGCGCTTCTGGCGGCGCACGCCGTTCAGTTTTGGAACTATCCGGAGACTGTTCCCAGCAATACGGAAATTCCTTTCTGGATCCGGTTGGGACACCTTGTGGCGCTGCCCTTGCTGGGCGTGGTGGCGTACCGTTACACAGTGAGCCAACTTCTGGCGGCGCAGCTGACGAACCGTTCTGCGCTGGAGCAGGTGGCTGTCTCTTTGCAGATGGCGTCACAGGTTATTCAGCCACCGGACTTACGCCAGCGGATCGACAGAGCGGTGGGCATGACGGCTCAGCTAACGGACGCTGCCTTCGTGGCCATTGCCGTCCCGGCGAGCGACGACGCGCAACAATTGGACCTGGTCGGTCGCCAGCAGGGGGATGAGGACTTGCGCCCGTGGGCCCTAAAACGGGAGGACTGGCCTTCATTCCGTATGGCTATGGACCAGAACGAGGTGGTGGAACTGGCGCCCAACGGGATTGGTGCGCGGCAGTTACACGATTTCTATCAGGAATTGGGCCTGGACATTGCCGGCCCCCTGCTGATCATTCCCTTGCAGTCAGACGAGGAGCAAATTGGGGTGTTGCTGCTGGCGAGCGAGTTTGAGGAAGGCGCCTGGTCTGAAGAGGTGCGTTCCGTGGCGCCCCATCTGGGCCAATATGTGACGCAGGCGTTGTCAAACGCGCGCGGGAAGGGGCGTGACCTCGTTGCGACAGTAACCACAGAAACAGTTCCCGAACAGGAGCAGTTTGTTTCCGGTCGTGTTATTGCCCTGGAAAGTGAGCTGGAGTCTGCGCTGGAAGAAAGGGAAACGCTGGCTGCCCGCCTGCAACAGACCGAGTCCCAGCTGCAAACGACGCGGCAAAAGGCGCGTGATCTGGCGGCAACGGTGGAGGAGTTTGAGCGCAACCGCTCCGGCGACGAGTACGTGCAATCCCTGGAAGCGGAGGTTAAGACGCTGCGCGAATCGCTCATCGAGGCTGAGGAAGCGATGGCCATGGCGGCTGCAGCCGAGGGCGAGCTGAGTACCGAATGGGTGACGACGACCATCAGCCGCTACTCCGGCGAGTTGGAGGAAGCGCAGGTGCGCCTGGATGAACTGGAAGCGGAGCTGGCGCGCCATGAATCGGACGAGGTGAACCAGGTGCTTACCTCGCTGGCCCAGGAACTGCGCACGCCGCTGACGTCTGTTGCCGGCTATACCGATTTACTGCTGGGTGAAACGATGGGCATTCTGGGCACCCACCAGCGCGACTTCCTGCAGCGGGTGAAGGCTAATGTGGAACGCGCAGGCGTGTTGCTGGATCAGATTGTGCAGTTGGCCACTGCCCCGTCGCGCAATGTGACGATTCGTGACGTCGAACTGGTTGACGTGAACGAGCTGATTGAGAGTGCGGTGAACACCATCATCACTGAGTTGCGCAAGAAAGAATTGCGCCTGAATCTGGATGTGGATGAGTCCTTGCCGCCCGTGCCGGCCAATCGCGACGCGCTATCACAGGTGCTGATCCATTTGCTGAGCAACGCTTCGCAGGCGTCCGTCAGCCGGGGCGAGATGACGATCAGCTGCCATGCGGACACGCTCCGCGAAGTGGATAAAGAGGGGGTGACCGGTGCTGAGCACTTTGTGCACGTTGCCATCCGTGACAGCGGCGGCGGTATCAGCCCGGAAGATCGCTCGCACGTATTTGATCCACAGTATCGCGCCGAGAATCCGCTGATTGCGGGCCTGGGCGACACGGGCGCAGGCCTTTCGGTAGCCCAGACGCTGGTGGCGGCGCACGGGGGGCGATTGTGGGTGGAGAGCGACATGGGTGAGGGCAGCACCTTTTCCGTTCTACTGCCGCTGTCGCACAATGGCGACGGCGACGCGCCTGCGGATGACGTGTGATGGAACAGTCTGTCGAGGATCGTTCCACATGGCGCTCCAGCGCCGTTCTGGCCCTGGGTGTGGTGGGTACCGTGCTCATGGCGCTCTTGCTGGCAGTCTCGGACGGACTGCAGGTACGGCTGCCGCCTCCTCGTCCTACGGAGACCGCCGTCGTGGTAGCCGCGGCAGCCACAACCGTCGTGCCGCCTACCGTGTCCCTGCCAACGTCGACGCCAACGGCCCCGACGCCAACGCCCACAACTACGGTCGCGGCAACGGCGACAGGGGAGAAGAAACCGAGCACCACGCCGGTAGCCGTCGTGGACCAATGCGGCGTGATCCCTTCGGACTGGACTGCCTATACGGTGCGGCGCGGGGATACGCTGTTTCGCCTGGCCATCAATTCCGGCGCGACCGTCAGCGCGCTGACGGTGGCAAATTGTCTGGATTCCAATCGCATTTACGCCGGCATGACCTTGTACCTGCCGGAAACCCCGCCACCGGCCCCGCCGGTCTGCACGGGTCCACCCGCATCGTGGACTCGCTACACCGTGCAGCAAGGCGATACGCTTTTCTCGCTGTCGCGCTCTCGAGGCACTACCGTCTATAATGTGTTGACAGCCAACTGTCTGGTGGGGACGCGCATTAATGCAGGACAGGTTCTTTACCTCCCGCCCCTGCCGGCAACGGCGACGCCTGTTCCCACAGAAGTGCCGCCGACGGCGCCACCACCACCGCCGACGGACACGCCGGTGCCGCCAACCGCCACGCCCCCGCCGCCAACGGCGACCGCCGAGCCCTCGGCCACGGCGCCACCGACGGCGACGACAGAACCCACAGCCACCGGGACGCCGTCGCCGACAAACACCGCTGTGCCGCCAACGGATACGGCTGTGCCGCCGACGGATACGGCTGTACCTCCCACCGCAACGGCGACGAGCACCGTTGCGCCGCCAACGGCCACGGCGACGGCAACAACTTCGCCGACCGCGACCAGCGCGCCGACGGCCACGCCGACTGCGACGGCTGCTCCACCAACGCCGACTGCCACGCACACGCCGGCGCCGCCGACGGCAACGAATACGGCCGTCCCGCCCACTCCCACTCCCACGGAAGTGACGCCGACGGCAACGGACACGCCCGAATCCAGCGAGCCGCAGCCCACTGCAACCCATACGTCCACTCCTGAGGGGAACGCTGACACAGCGATTGCCGAACCGCCCTCCTGAGCCGCGCGTCTGTTGGTTAAACCGGGTGCTGTGTTATAATCTCAGCCCAACTTTGCCATAATTTGGAGTAAACGAAGCCATGTCTAAGGCTGAATCCCTGCGCCAGTCGATACTGGCGCAGGTTGCTGAATATTACCAGGAGGCGCACGCCGGTCAGCCATTTGTACCCGGCGAGACGCGTGTACAGTACGCGGGGCGCGTATACGATGCCGACGAAATGCAGAATATGACCAGGGCCCTGCTCGATTTCTGGCTGACTGCCGGCCCCTTCGCCGAGCAGTTCGAAAAGAAATTGGGCAAATTCCTGGGGGTGCGGGAAGTGGTACCCGTTAACTCTGGTTCGTCGGCCAATCTGGTGGCAGTGACCACTCTTTGTTCCAAGCAGCTGAGACGGCCGCTGCAGCCCGGCGACGAAGTAATCGTGCCCGCCGCCAGCTTTCCAACCACCGTCAATCCTATCATCCAGAATCGTCTGGTGCCTGTGTTCGTCGACAGTTGTCTGGGTGACTACAACCTGGATCCGGCGCAGCTGGAAGCCGCCCTGTCAGACCGTACGCGGGCGGTGATGTTCGCCCACACGCTGGGCAACCCGGGCGACATGGACGCCATCGTCGAGTTTGTGCGGGAACACGATCTTTATCTGGTCGAGGACACTTGCGACGCGCTCGGATCGCGCTGGGACGGCAAGCTGGTGGGCACATTCGGCCACCTGGCAACGCTGAGCTTCTATCCGGCGCACCACATCACGCTTGGCGAGGGAGGGGCCGTTTATACCGACCGCCCGCGGCTGGCCAAGATCGCGCGGGCTGTGCGCGACTGGGGGCGCGATTGCTGGTGCGGGTACGAGAATCCGCCGAACGGGAAATGTGGTATCCGCTTTCAGCGCGAGGTGCCCGGAATGCCGGGCTTTTATGATCATCGCTATTTTTACACGGAAATCGGCTACAACCTGAAACTCACCGATCCGCAGGCAGCTATCGGTCTGGCACAGCTGGACAAAGTGGAGGGCTTTATTGAGAAGCGGAAGCGAAATTTCGCCTATCTTTACGAGAGGATGAGCTCTTTTGAGGAATTTCTCATCCTGCCCACGTGGTACGAGAAGGCGGATCCGGCCTGGTTTGCCTTCCCGCTGCTGGTGCGCGACCGGGCCCCGTTTCGCCGCTATGAGATCACGCGTTTTCTGGAGGAAAATCTGGTAGAGACGCGACCGCTGTTTGCCGGCAATATCCTGAAACAGCCTGGCTACCGTGACATCGAACACCGGGTCGTGGGCGACCTGCCTGTGGCAGACTACATCATGCGCGGTGCATTTTTTGTTGGCGTGTATCCTGGTTTGGACATTCCGCAACTGGACTATATGATTGATACGTTTGGGAAATTCTTTGCCCAACTATGACCGGGCCAGGGCCGGCGCTGCGATTTGAGGCCACGCGTCCTGCAGAAACCCGATGAATCTCACACGTTAAACGTGCAACGCCTCATGAAATTGTCTGTCATCATTTGCTGCTATAACGAGCGGGCCTCTATTATGAAGGTAATCGATCGCACCCGCGAGGTGGAGTTGGGCGGAGGCTGGGAAAAAGAAATCATCGTCGTGGATAACTATTCTACGGATGGCACGCGAGAGATCTTGCAAGAGTTGGACTATCCTGACGTTCAGGTCATCTTCCACGAGCGCAATCTAGGGAAAGGACGATCGATTCGCACCGGATTCGAGAACGCCGGCGGCAACTATTTCTTCATACAGGATGCTGACACCGAATATGATCCTTTCCAACAGCCTGCGTTCTGCCGCAAGGCGGAAGACACAAACGCCGCTGCGGTGTTTGGCTCGCGCGTGCTAGGTGGTGAGATTAAGTCAAAATATCTTCGCACGCTGGTGGGCAATCGGGTCATCACCTGGCTGGCGAACCTTCTGTTCCGCGGCAACCTGACCGACGTTGCCACCGCTTCCAAGATGGTGCGCGCCGACGTCGTGGAGGAACTCAATCTGGAAGGTAGTGGGTTTGACCTTGATTTTGAACTGCCGGCGAAAATCCTTCTGGCGGGGCACGACATCGAGGAGATTCCTATCACTTACAATCCGCGCTCTTATGAGGACGGAAAAAAGATTGGAGCTCGTGACTTTGTCGAGGCGGTGCTGACGATGGTCCGCGCGCGCCTGGGATTATCTCCTGTCTACAAGCAAACCGGCGCTGCGCCAGAACTAAGGAATACATAACCGCTTGCCCTGGAGGGTAGAGAGTGAAATGAACGTTGTCGTAACGGGATCCATCGCCTTTGATTACCTGATGTTTTTCTCCGGCGAATTTGCCGAGCATTTGTTGGAGGAACAGCTGCGCTCGTTGAGCGTCAGTTTCCTCGTCGATTCGCTGCGGCGGGAACGTGGCGGCACCGCGCCCAACATCGCTTATACGATGGCTCTGTTAAAGGGGCAACCCACGGTCATGGCGACCGCCGGTGAGGATTTTGGCAGTTACCGGGAGTGGCTGGAGAAACATGGCGTCAACACGTCTGCGATCAAGGTGATCGACGGCGAGTATTGCGCTTCTTTCTTTGCCAACATCGACGAGGTGCAGAATCAGATTGGCGCGTTCTACGCCGGAGCCATGGCACACGCCGGCGAACTCAGCTTCGCACAGCACGCGCCGGATGCAGAGTTAACCATCATTTCGCCCAATGAGCCTGGCGCCATGCGTGGGTATGTTGAGGAGTGCAAAGCCCTGGACATTCCGTATATCTATGACCCCAGCCAGCAGACAATACGCCTGACCGCCGATGATCTGGTTGAAGGGCTCGACGGTTGTTATCTGCTGACGGTCAACGAGTATGAGCTGAGCATGATTGCGGACAAGACGGGGCTGGATCAGGATGAGATCCTGAGCATGGCTGGCGGACTGTTGGTCACCCGGGGCAAGGAAGGCTCGCAGATTTTCGTGGACGGGGATTATTTCGAGATCCCGCCGGTGGCGCCGCACGAAGTTGCGGAGCCTACGGGCGCGGGAGACGGCTTCCGCGGCGGCCTGTTACGCGGCATTCAGCTTGGGTTGCCCTGGCCGATTTGCGGGCGCATGGGCGCTCTTGCCGCCACGTACGTGCTGGAAAACATGGGCACGCAAAATCACCGCTATACGCCCGCGGAGTTCGTCGCCCGTTATCGCCAGAATTTTGACGACGAAGGCGCGCTGGACGTGCTGCTTACGCCGGAGACCAGCGCTCTTGCCCAATAACAGCTATATAACATCACACTAATAAACAGGAGTGAATTCACTATCATGGACTATGACGTAAAAAATATTGATCTGGCCCCCGGCGGTCGTCTGCGCATCGAGTGGGCTGAGCAAGAAATGCCCGTGCTGCGCGGTATTCGCGAACGATTCAAGAATGAGCGCCCGCTTGCGGGTGTGCGCGTCAGCGCCTGCCTGCACGTTACTACGGAAACGGCGAACCTGATGCACACGCTGCAATCCGGTGGCGCGGACGTGGTCCTGACGGCGAGTAATCCGCTCAGCACGCAGGACGATGTGGCTGCGGCGCTGGTCGCTCATTACGAGATTCCGGTCTTTGCTGTGAAGGGTGAGGACAACGAGACCTACTATAAGCACATTCACGCAGCGCTCGATCACCAGCCGCACATTACCATGGACGATGGCGCGGACCTGGTCAGTACACTGCACAAGGACCGCCGCGAACTGCTGGACAACGTGGTGGGCGGCACGGAAGAGACGACCACGGGCGTTATCCGCCTGCGGGCCATGGCTGCCGCCGGAGCGTTGGAATTCCCCGTAATTGCCGTCAACGACGCCCTGACCAAGCACCTGTTCGACAATCGCTATGGCACGGGACAGTCAACGTTGGACGGCGTGATTCGGGCCACGAATATTCTGATTGCCGGTAAGACCGTTGTGGTCGCCGGTTACGGCTGGTGTAGCAAGGGCATTGCGAGTCGCGCCGATGGTCTGGGCGGCAACATCATTGTCACCGAAGTGGATCCGCTCAAAGCGCTTGAGGCGGTCATGGATGGGTATCGTGTGATGCCTATGCAGGAAGCCGCAGCGATCGGCGATATCTTTATTACGGCAACCGGCGATATCAACGTCCTGGACGAACATCACTTCCAGGCCATGAAGGACGGCGCGATTGTGGCTAACTCCGGCCACTTCAACGTGGAAATCAACATCCCTGCGCTGCGGCGCATGTCGGTTGAGGAGCCGCGCCGCATCCGCGAGTTCGTCGAGCAGTACACGCTGCCCGGCGGCAAGACGATCAATCTGTTGGGCGAGGGCCGTCTGGTGAACCTGGCTGCCGCAGAGGGTCACCCGGCCTCGGTCATGGACATGAGCTTCGCCAACCAGGCCCTGAGCGCCATCTACATGCAGGACAACGCCGAAACGCTTGAGCAGAAGGTGTACTCCGTTCCTGAGGAAGTGGATCAGGAGATCGCGCGCATCAAGCTAGAAGCGATGGGCATCGAGATTGATACGCTCACCGAGGAGCAGGAAGCCTACCTCAATTCCTGGGAAGAAGGCACCTGATAAGCATTAGCCGTTGACACGTTGCCGGGGCGGCTATTTGCCGCCCCCCTCAGTTTACCTGCCTCGCACCCAAATCCTGAATGAGAAGACCGCGAGATCACCACATCATCGACCGGGTTGGAGCGGTGCGCGCTGCGCGCCTTTTTTCCAATGTGGTCAGCCCACCGGTCATGTTCGCCGTTCTCGGTCTGCTGCTGGCGTGGACCGAACTGCCCCCGTTACCTGCGTTGGCCTGGGCCGCCGCCTACGGCTTTTTCGTTTCGCTGGCCCCGATCCTCCTGGTGTTGCATCTGCTGCATACGGGGCGGGTGGCGGAGCTTCACATGAGCAACACGGCGGAGCGCCACCTGCCGTATCTGGCTGCAGGAGTCAGCTCGGCGCTGGTCCTTGCGCTCATTTTTTTCCTGGATGGCCCAGAATTGCTCCGCTGCCTCACCGCCTTCAACATCGTTACCCTGGTGATTTTGGGCATCATTAACACCCGCTGGTTGATTAGCTTCCACGCCTCCGCAGCCTCCGCGTTGCTGGTCGTGGTGGCCCTGGTGTTCGGCCCAGGGGTGGGTCTGGTACTGTTGCCGCTCTTGCTGGTCACGATTGCTGTGCGCCTCTACTTGCGCCGGCACACGGTGGCTGAGATCGTGGGCGGGATCATTGTGGGCGGCGGATCTGTGTTGTTGTTGACACCATTTGGCTGCTTTGTATAGGTAAAAGGCAAGACAATTATGTTCGAGCAAGATCGCTTTATCGTTCGTCTACAGCAGCGCGTGGTACGCGAAGACGGTATCGTGGCCTGTTTCCTTAGTGGATCCTTCGGCCGCCGCCGCGAAGATGATTACTCAGATCTGGATGTTGTGTTGGTCTATGAGGATGAAGCGGCTCGTGACGCGGCCTGGGCGCAGCGGCGCGATTTTGCTCGCTCAGTGTTGCCCTACGTGCCCGCAAAGTCGTTTGACGCCGACCACGTGCGCCCGCACTTTCATATTGCGCTGTATGGCAACGGCGCCAAGGTTGACTACCTGTTCCAGGCGCGTGAGAAAATGGAGCCGGTGCCCTGGTATCGCGAGATACGCATTCTGAAGGACAGCAACGGGTGGGCGGAGTCCTATCAGAACCAGTCGGCGCGGGTCATGGCGACACAGCCGCGTGTAGAAGCTTCTGAGTTGGAGCGTATCGACAATCGCTTCTGGGTCATGTTCTGGGACGTGTACCGGCTGTTGCTGCGAGGCGACGTCGTCAAGCCATTTCCGGTATATCTGGAACTGCTCTATTTCACGTTACCGCCGCTGCTACGCGCCCTTCCCCCAGAGGACGCCGCGTACCAGCCGTTGTTGAAGGCGCGCTACGCAGAGGAGCCAGAGGTGACGCTGGCACATCTGAAGGAGCTGATGGACGCTTATGTGGTTGCGCGCGCGGCCATCATCCGGCGACACAACGTGGGCTTTGTGCCCGATAGCTCCTTCGAGCGCACCCTGCAACAGACGTTGGCGCGGCGCGGCTCATAAGTGGTTGCGTCCCGCGCTACTGGCGCTTCGAATCCGCCAGCCGTAGCCAGGCCGCGACCCGCTGCCGCACCCGTTCCTCGTAGCCGTCGTCGGCGATGTCAAACCAGCAAATGCGCGGATCGTCCTGCTTGAACCAGTTGTTCTGGTGGCGTACAAAGCGGTGCGTTTCGAATTTGATTCGCTCCACAGCCTCTTGCAGCGTCATTTCCCCTTCAAGAAACTCCCACAATTGCCGGTAGCCTAATCCGCTGAGCGCCGGAAGGCGCGGGTCGTATCCGGCATCACGAAGCGCCTGTGTCTCCTCCAGCAGACCCGCAGCCATCATACGGTCTACCCGCTCGTCAATACGCCGGTACAGGCGCTCGCGTTCCGTGTGCAGGCCAATGATACAGATATCATACGGCCGGGGTCTCTTGCGCTGTAGCTCGGTGACGGGGCGCCCGCTCACCAGGGTGACCTCCAGTGCACGAACGATGCGCCTTAAGTTGTTGGGGTGGATGCGTTGCGCAGCCTGCGGATCAAGGTGCCGCAGCCAGCGGTGTAGTTCTTCGCCGCTGCGCCGTCGCAGGGCGCGGCGCAGATCCGGTTGTGGGGCCACACGGGGGATGCCCCAGCCCTCGACTACAGCCATCACGTACTGACCCGTGCCGCCCACCAGGATGGGTAACCGCCCGCGGGCCTGGATATCGTCAATAGCGGCGTAGGCCAGGTCCTGATAGCGCCCGAGCGTCATTGCCTCGTCAGGCTCGGCGATGTCGATGAGGTGATGGGGGACCGCCGCGCGCTCGGCCGGAGATGGTTTGGCCGTGCCCACGTCTAGGCCACGGTAGAAGAGGCGCGAATCGGCGGAGACGATCTCGCCGTCGAAGCGCCGGGCCAGGGGCAGCGACAGATCGGTTTTGCCAATGGCGGTGGGACCCACGATGACGAGTAGGGGAGCCTTGCCGTTGCCCGGATGTGCGGAAACCGGGTTTTTGTTTGCCTGTCCACTCACCAGCCGCGCACCGCGTCGGGAATGTGCTCGCAACGCAACAATTTTCCGCTGGTATCTACTTCGACGGCGACCAGGTCCACACGCCAGTTGACCTCATATATCTCTCGTTCGTAAAGGAACCTCTCGGCCAGTTGCAGCAATTTCTGGCCCTTATGCGCCGTCAAACCGTCCTCGGGCAATCCCATACGCCGTCCGCGCCGGGTTTTCACTTCTACAAATACCAGGAGGTCGCCCGCCTGCGCCACCAGATCGATTTCACCCCGCGCGCAGCGCCAATTGCGCTCCAATATCTCATAGCCTTCTTCTTCCAGGTGGCGGGCCGCCAGCGATTCTCCCCACGCTCCTAGCCGTTTGCGCGCAGATGACACGATGTTACCTCCGAGGTTACTTGATGCGGTTAAACCGATTATAAGCCAACGTCACGGCGACGCCACAGCGGCCCACAGCGCTACTCCGGCGGGCGCAGGAGTTGGGCCAGTTGCTCCAGCATTGGGGGCGCCTGCCGCTTCAGCCATCGCCCATGTCCCTTTTCTCGCCGTAAATCAGGCCGCGTGCGGCGCAGCTCTTCATAGAGCTCCATTGTCTGTAATACGGTGCGCTCGATGTCGTAACGACGGCTTGCCTCGTGCGCAGCGGCGCCCATTTGCCGGCATCGTGGCGGGTCGATGATTAGAGCGGTAATTGCTGCTGCAAGGCCTTCCGGGGTGGAGGTGAGCAGCCCGGTCTGCCCGTGTTGCACCGTGTCGGCAATGCCCGGCGAAGAAACGGCAGCCACAGGGAGCCCGGCAGCCATGCCCTCAATCACGCCCAGGGGGTGGACCTCGGAGATGGAGGCGGTGACGTAGGCGTCGGCAAGGGCCAGAAGAGCCCCCACTTCTTTGTAGGGCACCGCCCCGGCGAAGTGAACCGACTGTTCAAGGTCCAGTTCCTTTGCACGCTGCTGTAACTTTTCTTGCAGCGGTCCTTTGCCCACGAATAGCAGATGTAGATCGCTTACGATCTCGTGGGCCAGAGCGAACTGGCCCAGCAACTTCTTCAGATTCTTTTCCGTGGAGAGGCGTCCGGTGTAGATAAGGAGTGTTGCCTGCTCGGGAATGCCGAAGTCGCTGCGGCTACGGCAGCGCGCCGGGTTCCAGAACGGTTCCAGGTCGATGCCATTGGGAATCACCTCGATCCGTTGCCGCACGCCAAAAGCGCGCATAATATCGCGAATGCTCGGCGACGGCGTGATAACGACGTCACAGTAGTCGGTAAACTCAGGCCATAACTGGCGCATGAGGGCGTCGGCAGCCGGTTGTGGAAGGGGCATGTAGGCGCCGGTATACAGGTCGTAGCGCGTGTGGTTGGTGTAAACAATGGGACAATCGCCATAGCGGTGCGCCATTTCCACGCTCATGAAGAGGTGGTGGCAGTGGATGATGTCCATCTGCCTCAGCCGCTCCTGGGCCTCTTTGCTATAGCGGAAGCTGAAGTAGTAGCCGGTATCGCCAAGAGGGATGGCGGGCGATCTCAAAACATTTTCTTCTTCTCCGGCGGGATCGGGGTCGCCGAGCGTGAACACCGTCACTTCATGGCCTTCAGCTTCCAATTTCTCTTTGTACAGGGACACCATTCTCGTGACGCCGTTCATGACGGGCTTGTAACAGGCAGTGACCATGCCGATGCGCATTTCGACTCCTTTTGCCCCAGACACCTGAGAATCGGGCAGGATTATTCTGCTTTGCGGTCAACCAGAGGAATGGACGCCGCCAGAACTGTACCACGCCCCGGTTCAGAATCAATGTGCAACTCCCCACCGACCAACTGTAGCCGTTCCCTCATGCCAGAAAGGCCGTAGTGGCCACTGTGAAGGGGGCCATTCATTTTGTCCTCGACGTTGAAGCCGCGACCGTTATCGGCAACTGTGGCCTCAATCTGCTGGTTTTGATAGTAAAGCGCCACGTGCACTTCGGTAGCGGCTGCGTGTTTGGCCACGTTTGTCAGCCCTTCCTGCACGAAGCGGTACAGTGAAAGAGATACCTCGTCTGGCAACCGGCCCACTTCATGACCCTGGCAGTGAATGTCTATCTCCGTACGATGGGCGAAGTCGCGGCAAAGGCCTTCCACTGCCTGCAGGATTGTGGTGTGTTGAAGCGCCGGCGGTCGCAGATCCTGAGAGAGCCAGCGCAAGCGTTCCATGGTTTCCGCTGCCAGCTCGCTGGCTTCCACGATGCTATCCTCAATGTCAGCCAGTTGCTCAGGTATGCGGCTCCGAATCATGCCCAGATTGAGTTGTAAAGCGGTCAACATCTGCCCCGCGTCATCGTGTAACTCCTGGGAGAGGCGTTTGCGTTCATTCTCCTGCGCCGTGACCAGTTGCTGTGTCAGATTTTGCAGTTGCTCGCGACTGCTGCGAATCTCCTCGAATAGAGAGGCATTTTGCAGCGCCGTGACGGCCTGAGCGGCTAAGGCCCCTATAAGCCGTAGGTCGGTCTGGCTGAACGGTAATCCTGAATGGCGGTGCAGACTGAGGATACCCATTTTCCCCTTCCGCTGGGGCAAGGCCACGCCGAGCCAGCTCTGGGTCGTTTCGTCTGCGTTCCACTCTGTGTGTGTCAGTGAGCCGGTAACCAGTACGCCTTCGTGCGATTGCACCACCTGCTGCATGTGAGGCAATGAGTCCAGGTCGACGAGGGTGGGTGGAGGAGTGTGGTCTGCATCATTCGCGGCTTCGCGCCGCGCGTGGGCAATTTGCCACGGGCCGCCGCGATCGCTCAACAAAATCGTTCCTGTCTGATAGGGAACCATCTCGCGGGCATGGTCGAGAAGCCGTTCCAGGATCACCTCCTGATTCAGACTCTCACTCAGACTGGCATTAGCCGTACGCAGCGCATCGGCCAGACGGTGCGCCCGCAATTCCTCCTCAAAGGTGCGGGCGTTGCCGATGGCGATCGCCGTCCACGTACCGGTGGCCTTCAGGAGGCGCAGATCGTGGGTGTTGAACGCGTTTTCCTCGCTATTAACCGCTTTGATCACGCCGATGATTTCATCGCGAAGGATCAGAGGAACGACAAGCAAAGAGCCCGCGGCGGTATCGGCGCTGCTCTCGCCGAATTCTCTGAGCCGGGCTGCGTTGTTCAGCATCAGCGCTCGGCCGTCGCGCAGAGCCTGATCGACGGCTGTACCGTGAAGCGAGCTGCCTGCGCCAAGACCCAGGTCGGGCGCGGTGCTTTTGCTAGCCGCCACGCGCAATGTGTTCTCTTCACGGAGTATAATCGACACACCGTCGGCGGGAACCAGTGACGTGATCTCATTCAACACGCGGTCAAGCACGACGTCGAGATCGAGTGTCGAGGCAACGGCCTGGCCCATTTCGGCCAGCGTCGACAGTTCTCGCGCCTGTCTTTCCAGCCGGCTCGTGTGCTCAGCGCGCACGTCCAACATCCGGTTGAACTGCACGGCGACATCGGCCAGCTCGCGCGGGCCGGCGACAGGTGCGCGTCGCTCGCGGTCGCCGGCCGCGACGGCCCCGGCCACCTCTGCCATCTGGTATAATGGTTCAACTATCTGCTGCCTGAAGTACCAGCTGACGACGCCGACCACGGCGATCACAGCCAGCGAGAGGACGATGTTGCGGAACACCGTACGCTGCACCGGTTGCAGCGCTTCCCGGGCGGGGATGCCGACGTAGACGTGCCATGAGGCCGAAGGGATGGTCGTGTACCCGTAGAGGCGATCTATGCCGTCGACGCCGGTGGCTCGAGCCTGGCCCGATTCGTTAGCCATCACCAAATCCGCGACTTCAACGCCGCGCACGTTTACGCCGACCCATCGTTCGGGCTCGACGGAGCGAGCCACCACGGCGCCCTGGGAATCGACGATAGTGATAGTGCCGTTTGGCGGCAGGGAAACCTGATTGAGGCTGCTCTGAAACCAGGTAAGGTCAACGGGAAGAACCGCAGCGCCCCCGAACTCGCCGTCACTGGTGAACACCGGATAGGCAAGAATCGTAACCCAGCGACCGGTAACCCGGCCGACCTGGACATCGCCGATAACAAATCCGCGATCACGCAGTACGGCCTGGAACCACTCTCTGTCAGCCACCGAGGGCAGCGCCTCTTCAGCTTCCGCGTTGGTGGAACAGATAATACGACCTTCGCGATCGATGAGGCCAAAACCAAGGTATGGCTCGAACAGATCGGACATTGCCGCCAGTTCCTCGTCGCACCGTTCCGGATCCAGAGCGCGCACGTCTGGTCGTTGCGCGGCACGCGCCAGAACGGTTTCGGAATCACGCAGCCACTGTTCGATGTGGCCGGTTGTGAGCTGCGCCAGATTTAGCGCGGTAGCATGCGCCTGACTTGACTCGTCCCGCACGTCAGTGTATGTGGCAACGATCAGCAACAGTAGCACCGGGATCGTCGTGATCGATACCAAAATCAGGAGTTGGGCGCGAATGGAACGTCGCGTTTTCATGGGCAATCGGCTAACGTCAGGTAGCGTAAGCGTTCAGTATAAGATACCTGCTACAACGTGGTCCAGCGAACAAGTGCAATTTAATTGTACGGTTCGACTTACCGCCAAGTCAACTGGAAGACGGCAGGGGAAGGAAAGGCATGTTGTGACGTGCAGAAGGCGCTATAATGGGCCTCCATACTGCGGGCCTGAGCCTGTGAAAAAAGCGCCCTCGAGTCAGGAGCAGGCGCCGCGAGTCGCCACGGATAAAAAACCAATCGCAGGAGGTATTCAATGCGCATAGTCATCGGAGCCGACCACGCTGGATATGCTCTGAAAGAGATACTGAAGACGGAACTGGAAAACGCCGGGTACACGGTTACAGACGTAGGAGCCCACCATTATGATCCGGACGACGATTACCCGGATTTCTCGGCGGCGGTAGGGCGGGCGGTCGTAGCCGGGGAAGGAGAGCGGGGTATTCTGGTGTGTGGGAGCGGTGTGGGAGCCTGCGTGGCGGCGAACAAGATCGACGGCGTTCGCGCCTGCCTGTGTCACGATATCTACTCTGCTACCCAGGGGGTTGAGCATGACGACATGAACGTTTTATGTCTGGGTGGCCTGATTGTCGGCGAGGCGTTGGCGAAGAAACTGGTGCGTGGGTATCTGGAAGCAGAATTTATCGACGCCGGTCGTTTCAGACGGCGGCTGGACAAAATCCTGGCGCTGGAGGAGTAGGGGATGCGCTCCTGGCCCGGCCGTAAGACCAGGAGCGCAGGGGCTGTCTAGACGACCGGCTCCCCTTCCTCTAACGTAAAGCCGATTTTTACCGTTACCTGCCAGTAGGCGATTTTGCCCTCTTCGATGTAACCGCGTGTTTCGGTCACCTCGAACCAGCGTAAGTTGCGCAGCGTCTCGGCGGCACGGTTGACGGCGTTCTTGATCGCCTCCTCCATGCTCGTTTCGGATGAGCCTGTGAGTTCGATCTGTTTGTAGACGTGACTGCTCATTGGTTCTCTCCTGTTGATTGACGTTCCGACATTCTGTGATCCATGATAACATGCCCGGTATCTACTATCGAATAGCGGGCAGAGTTGTGGGTTAATGGGAGGCGCTGTCGAGTTCGTCTATCGCCTTGCGAACCACGCTCACACTTTCCTGCAGCGCGGCCTGCTCTGCTTCACTCAGTGGCAGGGGAAACGTGGCCAGGATGCCCTCGCCCCCTACCAGTTGTGGCAGCGAGGCCGTTACGTTGGAGATACCGGCGATCTCGTCGCGGGGAGTACAGACAGTGAGAATCGCGCGTTGGTCGCGCAGAATGACGTTGACGATACGCGCCAGCGCGCTGCCGATGCCATAATACGTTGCCCCCTTGCCCTCGATGATGTTATAGGCGGCGCGGCAAACGTCGCGAGTGATATTGCTGCGCACCTCGTCATCGAGCGCAATATCCTGCAGGCGACAGAACTCTGCCAGCGGCACATTACCGACGTTGGTCAGCGACCAGGTGATCACTTCAGAATCGCCATGCTCGCCGATGACGTACCCGTGGATGTGAGATGCATCGACACCCACGTGCTCCCCCAACAGCGCGCGGAACCGGGCTGTGTCCAGCGTGGTACCCGAGCCCAAAACGCGATGCGAGGGAACGGCATGCTCCGCCGCATAGCGCGCGGCAAGGTGTGTCATGACGTCGACGGGGTTGGATGCGACCAGGAGCACGCAATCGGGAGCATGTTCGAGAATAGACGGCACGACGCTCTGAAAGACGCCGGCGTTCCGCTCTAGCAACTGCAGTCGCGTTTCGCCGGGCTTCTGGCTGACACCGGCGGTGATGATCACCACGCGGCAGCCGGCGAGCGCCGGGTAGCCTCCGGCGCGCACCTTTAACTGGTGCGCGAAGGGGACCGCGTGCAGAATGTCGGCGGCTTCGGCGGCGGCCCTCTCTTCGTCCAGATCGACCAGGACAATCTCCCGTCCAATGCCCTGCATGACCAACGCGTAGGCCGCGGTGGAGCCCACAAATCCTGTTCCTACGATTCCTACTTTCACGGCTTTATTCCTCTGGCCTGTAATGGCCCTTGATGAATCGAAGGTCGTGACATGCTCTTCACTTGATTTTAGCGCTCGTCTGCCCCTGGTCAAAGTAACGCGGCTATGTACATGAGAGGTCAGGAGGACCGGTTCTGTGGCCGAGTGCTGCCTATGGTGCTCGGCCTCACAATAGCCGCCCGCGCCAGTGGACGCCGGCCTGGATCAGGCGGCGCACCAGTCCCCAAATGGCGGCGAACTGTACGAATACGGCGCCCAGTGGCGCCAGAAGCGCCCAGCGTCGCCCACCAAAGCGATGGGCCCACGGCAGGATGGCCAGGGCGGCGCATGCCCAGGAGAGAATAGCGGAGGCGAGTTGTCCGCGGCGCAGCGATAGCGCGGCCTGTTGCGCCGGCAGAGCGAGAAGGATGGTCATCAGTACCGAGAGGAGGCCGCTGAGCCCGCTCCAGCGCAGGCTGGCAATGGTCAGTCTGACCAGGCCGCCCCACAGCTGCGCCGGCGATCGATACATATGTACCACGCCCAGCCGGTCGCTGCGCAAAACGGGGACTCGGAAGTCACGCTGCCAGAGGTGGCGACCCAGCGCCAGGTCCTCGGTCACCTCCAGCGGAACGGCGCTAAAGCCACCGCTTTTCTCATAGACGTCACGCCGTAACAACACATACTGGCCGTTGAGCACGCCCTGAGGCGTGGAAATGCCGGCGAAGTAGCCGGCGAGCGCGACCATCAGGACCACGCGATCCAGCATACCACTGTTCTCGTGCTTCATGAACACGCTGAGCCCATCCAGGCTTCGGCGCCGGGCAAAAGCTACGGCAATGGCCGGCCCGTCGGGCGCGTGTTTGGTATCGGCATCGGTGAACAGCAGCCACTGTCCGCGGGCAGCCAGTGCGCCCTGGTTGCAGGCATAGGTCTTGCCGCTCCAACCCGGCGGCGGCCCCTGTAGCGATAGCACGGTTGCGCCGTGAGCGCGGGCGATAGCCGCTGTCTCGTCCTGGGAAGCGTCGTCAACCACGATACATTCCACGTCCCCCGGGTAGTGCAGCCGTTGCAGCGAACTGAGTAAGTGGGGCAGGTTGGTCGCTTCGTTGCGCGCAGGCACGACAATTGATAGGGAGGGAAGGGAGGCAGGAAGTGGAGCGCCGCTCAGGTTCTCCAGTTTGCGGTAATTCGCTTCGGCGCGCCGTCCCAATAGGAGCAGTATCGCTGCGGCAACAAGGCTGAGGCGTGGGTATTTGCTCTGCGAACGGTTGCGGCCGGGCTGTCGAGAGTTACTCATGGCGCGAGCGGCGGCGCACGCGCATCAGCACGCCGGGGTGCGGTTCCAGAGTGGCGCCCATATAAGGGCGCACGTGATTGTCTGCCAGCGTTAATTCCATCGTCTGTAGCAGGCGCGCCAGAACGACTTTCGCTTCCACCTGCCCATAGACGGCGCCAATGCAGTTGCGGGGGCCGCCGCCGAAGGGCACGTAGGCGTAGGGCGTTACCGTGCGCTGCCCGCGACGGGCGATGAAACGGTCAGGGTTGAAACGCTCGGGTTCGTCCCACTGTTGGGCATCGCGATGGGAGAGATAAATGGAGTACAGAATGCGATTGCCACGTGGCAGACGGAAACCGTCAAATGCCAATTCCTCCTGCGCGCGCCGCGTGCCCACGTGGATTGGAGGATAGAGGCGTAGCGACTCCTTGATGACGCGGTCCAGAAAATCGAGTTGCTCGATACTTTCGCCATTGGGCGCGCGCCCGCGAAGGACGCGGTCTACTTCCTCTCGCGCCTGGGCCATGGCCCAGGGGTGTTGGCCCAGCAGATAAAGGGTCCAGGCCATCAGCGCGGTCCCTGTATCGTGCCCCGCAATCAACATCGTCAACAGCTGATCGCGAATTAGCCCATCACTCATCCACTCAGTAGCAACCAGCTGGCTCAGCAAATCGTTGCCGCCAGGCCGGCGGCGCCGCTGAGCAACCAGGTCCAGCAGGTAATTGTCGATCTCCTGGATGGCATGCGCATAGCCAGGCCGTGGAAAATGGCGCCAGATGAGCCAGGGGCCGGGTGAAATGTACTGCAGGATGCGCAGGATGGGCGACCAGAGGCGCTGCAAATCGGGCGAGAAGTCCACGCCGAACAAGGTGTCCATCAGAATTAGAAGCGCGATTCGCCGCATTTCGTCCAGCATGTTGTAAGGGCCAGGAGCGACCCAGGTGGCGGCGACCTGATCCGTGTAGCGCCACATGCTTTCGACGTACGTGCTCACCTTCTGTTTGTGCAGAGCGGGAGTCATACGCTCGCGGAGTGAATCGTGCCACTCTCCATCCTCCACCAACAAACCGTGGCGCAGCAAACGCGTGACCGGGTCGCCTTCCGGACGCCAGCTGAGCCGATCGCGAGCATGGACCAGGACAAAGCGATTGGCCTCCGGCCCAGCCATCATGATCGGTTGGAAGCCGGGCAGGGTGATGCGAAAGACAGGCCCAAGATGGCGATGGAATACTTCCAGGGCTTCCATCACGTTGCGGTTGAGCAGCAGCGCGCGCAGCGCTTCTCCACCGGCCGGGCCATCTGGCCCTGGTGGAAGTCTGAAGCAGTGTTCTGATGATTGGTTCACGGCGATCCCCCCACTTTTTCCACTGATTTTACGCCCGCAAATCCAATTTGTCACAAATGGTCATGCTGTGTCGTCATTACTTGTAGAGACCTGCATACGTGGGCTAATCATTGGAGGTAGAAATGAGCTTTAACAGCAAGCGACGAAATGACAATATCGTAGTAGTCGGCGGCGGGCTTGCAGGCCTGACTGCTGCCGTGTACCTGGCGCGAGGCGGACGTCGGGTCACGCTGTTCGAGAAAGCACAAGACGTGGGCGGTCGCGCGCAAACGCGGCAGCTAGAGGACTATTTTTTTAATCTGGGTCCGCACGCCCTTTATCAAGGTTCCGAGGCAGAGGAGATCCTCGCCGACCTGGACGTTTCGGTCCGGGGCGGCAAACCATCTACCGACGGAGCTCTGGTGATGCAGGACAATGCTCTGCATCAACTGCCTGCCGATCCACGTTCATTCGTGCGTAACGACTTGATGAGTGTCGGAGAGCGAATGGCGTTGGTAATAGCGCTGCTGAAAGTTCTGCGTACAAAGCCTGCATCGGCAGCCCACCTCAGCGCCGAAGATTGGGTCAACCGTCATACAACGTCGCCAGCCGCGCGCGACCTGCTGTTGATGCTGATGCGGGTATCCACGTACTGCAGCGCGGGCGCGGCGCTGAGCGCCGAAGTTTTCCTGCGCCAATTGCAATTAACGTTGCACCATGGCGTGTTGTACCTCGACGGCGGCTGGCAAAAATTGGTGGACGCTTTGCATCAAAAGGTCCGTGAGGCCGGTGTGGAGATTGTGCGCGGCTGCCGCGCTGAGCGAATTACAGCCGGAACAGGTGGCCCTGAAGTGATGCTGGCTGATGGCAGCGTCCGGCGCGCGACGGCTGTCGTGTTAGCCGTCGAGCCGCACTCCGCGCAGGACCTTCTGCCTGAGGATGAGGCGCTGGCCAAAGTGGTAGCAAGGTTGCGCCCGGTACGAGCAGCGACACTGGACCTCGCACTGCGCCGCTTGCCGCGGCCCGATCAGCCGCTGGTCTTTGGGCTGCGGGAGCCGCTCTACCTGTCGGTGCACTCTGCGGTCGCGAAACTGGCTCCGGCAGGCGGCGCCGTGGTGCACCTGGCCAAATATCTGAACCATACGGGAGAAGACGCGGAGGCGGAGCAGGAACTGGAGAAGCTTATGGACCTGGCGCAGCCGGGTTGGCGTGCGGAAGTGGTCCACCGTCGCTTCCTGCCCCATCTTACAGTTGTAAACCACCTGGTGACGCCGCCCGCCGGCCTTCGTGGCAGACCTGACAGCGACACACCTGATACGCCTGGCGTCTACCTGGCAGGCGACTGGATCGGCGACGAAGGTTGGCTGGCCGACGCCTCGTTTGCCAGTGCGCGCACCGCGGCCCGCTTGGCCTTGCAACAGCGGGCAATGGGGCTACACTCGAAGCAGGTGCACGAGCCGGCGCCTGTTTTTTCCTAACCTATGGTAGCGTAACAGATGGCCCAGGCTGACCTGTTTCTAGAACATCGTTCCCTGCTTTTCGGCATCGCTTATCGCATGCTGGGTAGCGTCATGGAAGCAGAAGATATGGTGCAGGAAGCCTATTTGCGTTGGCAGGCGCTTGGCGACGAGGAGGTAGAGAAGCCCCGCGCGTTTCTGACCACCGTTGTTACCCGCCTCTGCATCGATTACCTGCGTTCGGCCCGGGTGCGGCGTGAGGTGTATCCCGGGCCGTGGCTGCCGGAGCCTGTGCCTACGGCCCGCATCGTGCGGCCCGACGACACCGTAGCCATGCGCGAATCGTTGTCGCTGGCCTATATGCTGATGCTGGAGCGGCTGTCGCCGCGCGAACGGGCAGCGTTCCTCCTGCGGGAGCTGTTTGAATATGATTACGATGAACTGGCCGATATCCTCGATACCAGCTATGACAACTGCCGCCAGCTCGTCAGTCGCGCCCGTCGCAAGTTGGCCGTCGACGGCGGCGTGGCTGCGCCGCACTCGGAACGTGAAGAAGAGCTAATCAAACAGTTCATCGGCGCCTGTATTCGCGGCGAAGTGCAGAGCGTTCTGGAGTTACTGGCGCCCGATGCCACTATAATCAGCGACGGCGGCGGCAAAGTGGCGGCAGCGAGGATCCCCATCCAGGGCGCGGATCGCGTGAGCCGTTTCTGCCTGCGCCTTGCGGATCTCGCCACACCGCAGATGAAGGGTGGATTTGCCTCCTTGAACGGACAGACGGCCTTCGTGATCTACGATGCCGAGGGTAGGGTGGACACTGTGACGCTCGCACGCTGGGACGGGGACACGATTCGCGAGCTGCTCTATGTGCGCAATCCGCACAAGCTGATGGCTGTGGAAGCCGCGGCCGAGCGCGACCGCGCGCTACCGCTGCAGGATTGGAAGGCAGAGCAATAGACCTTTGAGCGCCTGAATCCTGTCTTGACGTCACGGCGGAATCTGGTATTTTGGATTTCATGCAGAAACGAGTCGCGCTTACAATGGTTACGATTCTCATTTACTTGCTTGCAGCTCGACCGGCGCTGGCGGCGCAGGAAGAGAGCGTTTTCTTGCCCGGCTGGTTTGCCTGGCTCATGGTCGTGCTGGCCCTGGTTTTACCCGCCGCACTGTTCATTTACCTGCGTAGCAAGGGCCGCCTGTAGAGGAGACTCGCGTACCAGAGCATTTTCCCGAACAGGCGCAATCTGTCTCGGCCTTCGTCCGATCGTGGGAGCACTCTGCCAGACTTACACAATATGAGCAACTTGGCAGGTACAAGATTTTCT
>JBMCFH010000004.1:0-61961 GCA_048620455.1 Chloroflexota bacterium
CATCCCAGGTTTGTGACGAAGTCGTAGACTTTTTGGAACGCGATCGCGCCATAATAACGTTGGGCCGGGTCCCGGTCACACGCCGGGGCGTACCCGCTCACACCTGTATCGTAACATTATGGACTATTTTACTGCAATCTGGGGCTGACTGTGTAACCGGCGCTGCTCTTCAGGCAGGCGGCACGTTGCGCAGGCTGAGCGCGAGCCGGCGGTCTTGCTCGCTGACGTGCAGTACGCGCACGCGCACACTGTCCCCTTTACCCAATACCTGCTTCGGGTGTTCTGGGGGCGCGTCCGACACTTCTGACACGTGAATGAGTCCTTCCAACCCTTCCTCCAACAACACGAAGGCTCCAAAATCGACGACGTTGGTCACGCTGCCACTGACGATCTGTCCTGCCCGGTAACGCTCCTCCACGTCGATCCAGGGATCTGCTTGTAGTTGTTTGCGGCTGAGCGCCACGCGCCCTTGCTCGGCGTCCACTTCCAGGACCAGGACGCGCACTTTTTGTCCCGGTCGCACGACGTCGCTGGGATGGGTCAGGCGACGCCAGGATAGTTGCGAGATATGTATCAGACCTTCTACCCCGCCCAGATCCACAAAAGCGCCAAAGTCGGCGAGATTGGTCACGACGCCCGAACGCACGTCGCCCGTCGCAAGATCCTGTAACAGGCTTTCTCGCGCCGAGGCGGGCACTTCCGACGCCCTCTCGGAGAAGATGAGGCGATTTGCGCCGCGATCCACCTCGATGATTTTCAGAACCAGCGATTCCTGCTGGCGCGCCTGCAACTGGCGCAGACGCTCTTCTTCCACGTGGAGCTGGCGAAGACCGAGTAGCTGCGAGGCAGGCACAAAGCCCTGTAACCCACACCACTCCACCAGCAACCCACCCTTGTTATAGCCAATGGCCGATGCGGTCACGACTTCATCAGCCCTGAACATAGAGGCCGCCTTGTGCCAGGCTGCATCGGGACTCAGGCCCGTTCCATCCAGACCCGTTCCGTCCTCGGTAGCGGCCGGCGCACCCTCCAATGCCTCCTGAGTTACAACATCAACTTCATCTTCAGCGAGAAGCTCGTCCTGATCGGAAGGCGTCGTCGCCTTCACCTGCGTGGATGATGTCATTTTAATTCTCTTGTAGAATAAAATCGATCGCCCGTTGAGCCCTTACGGACACGAAACGCGACAACATTAGAAAAATCTTAATGCCCTCTTCTTCAAATTATAGATACTGAAGAGGGACTGTCAAACGGCGAGGCAGATACCAGGCGCCAAAAGGAGCAGAATGACAGAGGATCTGACTGTTGATAGCCTTAGTCACAGCCTGCACACGCGCTGGTTGGGGCGTCACCTGCACGTCTTTGGCGAAATTGACTCCACCAATCACGCCCTGGCAGAACTTGCCGCCGAAGGCGCCGCGCACGGCACGCTGGTCATCAGTGACTTTCAGAGTCAGGGTCGAGGACGGCGCCAACGACGCTGGCTGGCTCCTGCGGGCACGTCATTGCTGTTTTCGCTCCTCTTTCGCCCCAACTGGCCCGCACAGCGAGCGAGCTGGCTGACGATGATCGGCAGCCTGGCTGCTGCGCACGCCGTAGAGAAAGTCACCTCGCAGCGCGCCGGACTCAAGTGGCCCAACGACATTATGCTGGCGACCGACGAGGGCTGGGCCAAGATGGGCGGCGTGTTGTTGGAAACCCAACTGTCCGGGGACCGCGTGACGCAGGCAATCCTGGGCATCGGCCTCAATGTGAACATCCCCGCTGCAGAATTGCCCGACGTAGAAACAGCGGTCACGAGCCTCCTGTGTGCCTGCGGTCAGAACGTGTCGCGCCCCACCCTGCTGGCTGCGCTGCTGCTATCCCTGGAACTTCTGTACGAGCAGGCCGCCGCCGGGAACTCCCCCCAACCCGAGTGGAACAAACGCCTGATTACGCCGGGCCATGCGGTTACCGTCCGCGGCGATCAGGGGCAAATCAGGGGCGTGGCCACAGGCACCGACGAGTGGGGAAGGTTGCTCGTGCGCGACGAGAGCGGCCGCACTCACGCCGTGGCTGCGGGGGACGTCTCGTTACGCGGCACATCCTTGCCACACCCTGACGCTTAGAGACGGTCCAGCCCGCTGGCACGTGAGGCGTGGGGCTATTCCTCGTTGGAGGGAAAATGCGGTTTTTCCTTACGCCGCAATCCCTGGACGCCGGCCACCATATCCTCGGAAAAGAATCCCAGCATCTCCAGCGCCAGCGAATGATCGAAAATCGGTCCGGCCTGCAATATCCACTGGTTTAGCGCCCGTTTCGTAAAGCGCAGCGCGTGGCGCGGGCCGCTGGCCAGGTCAGTAGCCACGGACATCGCCCTGTCAACAAGTTCTTCGTCCGGCACGCAAAGGCTGACCAACCCGATGCGTTCCGCCTCGCGACCGTCGATAAAATCACTGGTCATCAGGTAGTATTTTGCCTTGGCCATGCCACATAGGAGGGGCCAGACGATTGCTGCGTGGTCGCCCGCCGCCACCCCCATACGCAGGTGACCATCGGCCATACGCGCGCTTTCTGCGGCAATACTCACGTCGGCCAGCAGCGCCACCACCAGTCCCGCACCCACTGCCGGGCCGTTGATGGCCGAGACCAGTGGTTTCTGGCAGCGGAGCACGTTATAGACCAGATCCCGCGCCTCCTCCAGAATGCGCACGATCTCTTCGTAATCGCCATAGGCATCTTCCACCAGTTGTAGATCGCCGCCTGCGGAAAAAGCGCGACCGGCGCCCGTGATTACTGCTGCACGCACCTCTGGATCGCGATCAATTGTCGACCAGACCTCCACTAATTCGGTGTGCAGGCGCGCATCCGCGGCGTTCAATACCTCCGGCCGGTTCAGCGTCATCCACAACACCCCATGCTCGCGCCGCTCAAAAAGGATATGCTGGAAATCTTGATACTCTAACACCGTCGCTCACGCCTCCTTTTGCGTTATACTCCTGTGGGCGCCGGAACAATGCTGCGCCCGTGCACCTATGGTGCCCGGAACCGGCGCCAGTTGACCAGCAGTGAATATTCGTGATAGAACAGCGTTCATATCATATATGAATCAGAGGAGCATGTCTTGCTAACCCCCTTGCTACAAACGATGCGGCTTCGACAATGGCCCAAGAACGCCTTCGTCTTCGTGCCCCTTCTCTTCGATCGTAAACTATTCGATCCGGAAAGCGTGGTGCGCGCCATCATCGCCTTCTTTCTACTCAGCCTGATGTCCAGCGCCGTTTACATCATGAACGACCTGGCGGATATTGAGAGCGACCGCCAGCACCCCGTCAAGAAAAACCGCGCCCTGCCTTCCGGGCGCCTGAATCCCCGAGTGGCGCTGTTGGCTTCCGTGGTCCTCGCTCTCGGGAGCCTACTCGCCGGCTTCTACATGAATCTCATCTTCGGCGCCATTTTGCTGGCTTACCTGCTTTCGCAGATTGCCTACACCCTGTGGCTGAAGCGCGTGGTGCTCGTCGACGTCTCCATCGTTGCCGCCGGTTTCATTTTGCGCATCGGCGCCGGCGTGGCTGTGCTGGACAACGTGCAACGGTTTTCCCCCTGGCTCTATATCTTCGGCGGCTTTCTGGCCCTGTTCCTGGCCCTGGGCAAACGACGACATGAATTGATGCTTCTGGGTGACGACGCCGGCAACCACCGCGCCATCCTCAGCGAATATAATATGGAGTTGCTTGACCGCCTCATCGGCATCGTCACCACCAGCGCCATCGTGGCCTACAGCCTCTATACCTTTCTGGCAGAAGGGCTCCCCGGCAACCACATTATGATGCTGACCATCCCCTTTGTGCTCTACGGTATGTTCCGCTACCTCTATCTGATCCACGTGCAGCACGAAGGAGGCGCGCCGGAGGAGATCTTGCTGCGCGATCTGCCCACCCAGGCGGCGCTCGTCATGTGGGTCATCGTCGTCTTTATCGCCCTGTACGTGGTCAGCTGAGATGCAGCACGGTATGGAAGGAACGCGTTCATGACCCAGGCCAGCGCCCCCGGCAAAGTAATTCTGTTTGGCGAGCACGCCGTCGTCTACGGCCAACCGGCCATTGCCGCCCCGGTGACGCAGGTGCGCGCTGTCGCAACCATAGAAGATGGCCCTGGCCCGGGCGTGCGCCTGGTGGCAAGCGATCTGGGTACTGAATATCTGCTGGCGGACGCGGCTGCAGACGATGCGTTTGCCGCCGCCGTGCGCGCCGTGCAACGGGCTGCGGGGCTGGAACAGCTGCCGCCTTCAACCATCAGCGTGAGCAGCAACATTCCCATCGCCAGCGGCCTGGGCAGTGGCGCAGCGACCTCCGCCGCCGTCATCCGCGCCCTGGCGCGCCATCTGGGACGCGAGGACCTGGCCTGCGATCAAGTCGTCAGCGATCTGACTTATGAAGTTGAGAAGATCCACCACGGCACGCCCAGTGGCATCGACAACACCGTGGTGGCTATGGAACGGCCTGTTTACTTCGTGCGACGGCAACCGCGCAACCGTATAGAGACCTTCTCCGTGGCCCGCCCGCTCTATCTCCTGCTCGGCGACACCGGTCATCGCAGCAGCACGCGCGCCGTTGTCGACGATGTGCGCCGCCAATGGCAGGATGCTCGGGATCGTTTCGAAACGATTTTCGCCGCCTGCGGGCGTATCGTGGAAGAAGCGCGACGGGCAATCGAAACGGGACACACGGCAACGGTAGGCGCGCTAATGAGGGAAAATCAGCTCTTGTTGCAGGAAATGACCGTCTCGTCAGAAGAGCTGGATCAACTGGTACGCGCCGCCAACGAGGCCGGCGCGCTGGGCGCCAAGCTCAGCGGTGCCGGGAGAGGGGGCAACATGATCGCCCTGGTCGAAGAAGACAAACTGCCCGATGTGCGCGACGCGCTGCTAGACGCCGGCGCAACCAATGTGCTCAGCAGTGTGGTACAGTGATTTCGCCGGGGGAGTCAGAAAGCAAGAAAGCCAGCACGAGGCTGGCTTCATCAGACCAATAACCAGATGATGCAACGACGCTAGATCGCTATAAACTTAAACCTTGCTCAGCGTCTTAATGCAGCGGGTACAAAGGTACTTGCGCACTTTGCGCCCATCCTCGTACACTGTAATACGTTGAACATTCGGCTTGAACTGCCGTTTGGTTTTCTTTTGCGAGAAGCTGACGTTGTGCCCAAACTGGGGTCCCTTGCCACAACTTTCACATTTCGCCATAATCTCACCTCACAAACACAACACAAAGTAAAAGCGACCACAGTGGCCGCCAGCACGCAAGATTATAAGAGGACAGCCGTTTTCGCGCAAGAACAACGGCCACGAATATACAGGGATTATATACAGCGGCTGTTGCCGCACTCTGTCGAACAGGAGTAGAAGATGACGACCAGTGAAGAGTCGTTGGGCAAGATAGATATTTCGCCCTCCACTGTTGCCACCATCGCCACTCGATCTGTGCACCAATGCTATGGCGTCGTGGGCATGGCCAGCCGAAACCTGGTCGATGGCATTGCCCACCTGCTCAGCCGCGACAGCCGGCGCGGCATCGACGTCTCATTCGAAGATGGCGAAATCGTCGTCGATGTCTACGTCATTGTGGAATATGGCACGCGAATTCGTGTTGTGGCTCAGAGCATCCAAAACACGGTGAAATTTCACGTAGAAAGAGCACTTGGCACGCCGGTGAAAGCCGTGAACGTCTACGTTCAGGGACTCCGCGTCAGCAACGAGAGCGCCGAATGAGCGATATCCTTGCCATCTGGTGCGCCATTATTGGAGGAAGGTTACGGTGACTGAACAGCACGCGCCGGAGGGATCGCAAATCCCTCGGAAATGGTTGCAATGCAATGGCCAGCAACTGCGAAAGTTAGTAAAAGCCAGTCTTTTGTGGCTGGAGCAAAACCATCAGCACGTCAACGCGCTTAACGTATTCCCCGTTCCGGATGGGGATACGGGCACCAACATGCTGCTCACGATGCGCGCCGCCTATAGCCGCATTCAGGAAAGTGACGAGACGCACGTGGGACGCATGGCGCAGGAACTGGCTCACGGCGCTCTGATGGGCGCTCGCGGCAACTCCGGCGTCATTCTCAGCCAGATCTGGCGCGGGCTGGCGCGAAGTCTGGACGGCAAAGAGGTGGCGACGGCGGAAGACATTGCCGACGCCTTCGTAGAAGCAGCAGACACCGCGTATAAGGGCGTAATGCGCCCCGTCGAAGGCACCATCCTCACCGTCATTCGTGAAGGTGGAGAAGAAGCACAAAACGCCATCACCAAAAGCCGCGACCTCCGCTTTCTACTGGAACGGGTTCTGGAACGGTGCCAGCAAGTGCTGGAGCTGACGCCGACGATGCTGCCTGAGTTGGAACAGGCGGGCGTCGTGGACTCCGGCGGGCAAGGTCTCGTCTACATCGTCGAAGGCATGCTGCGCTACGTCAACGGGCAGATGAAAGAGATGGTGCAGTCCGACGAGGTCGTAGCCGTCACACCGGCGCAGGCGCTGGCTGCACCAGAAGACGGTCTGTTGGAATACCCATACGACGTGCAATACATCTTACAGGGAGAGCGCCTCGACGTGTCCAGCGTGCGATCGGCCATCGACGCCATGGGGGATTCCACCCTGGTGGTGGGCGACGAGCGCACCATCAAGGTTCACGTTCACGTCAAGGATCCCGGGCAACCGCTTTCGTACGGCAGCAGCCTGGGCCATATCACAGACGTCGTCATCGAGAATATGCAGTTACAAATGGAAATGATCGTCAACGCCGGCGAGAACAACAATTTCTTCAACAACGGGAGCTCGCCGGCTGCCGATATAGAGGTGGAGATCGACCCGCAGCAGATTGCTGTCGTGGCGGTAGCCGCCGGCCCCGGCCTGGCCGACATTTTCCGCAGTCTGGGCGCCGCCGCCATCGTGGAGGGGGGTCAGGGCCAGAACCCCAGCACCGAAGAGATTTTCCAGGCCATTGAAGCCACGCC
The DNA here is from genome assembly GCA_048620455.1 of Chloroflexota bacterium. Lineage (GTDB taxonomy): Bacteria > Chloroflexota > Anaerolineae > Promineifilales > Promineifilaceae > JAAYYY01. The sequence continues at coordinate 6,989 of JBMCFH010000004.1, forward strand.
GGCGCAACGAGTCATCGTCCTGCCTAACAATAAGAACGTAATCCTGGCTGCCGAAGCCGCGCGTGAATTGAGCCGCAAGGAAGTCACCGTGGTCCCCACGCGCACCGCGCCCCAGGGCATCAGCGCGATGCTGCTGCTGGATCGCGACGGCGATCTGGACACAGTCAGCGAGCAGATGCGCGACGCGTGCGAGGAGATCGCCAGCGGCGAGCTCACCATTGCCTCTCGTTCGGTGACCATGGACGGCGTCGCCGTCGAGACCGGTCAGATTATCGGTCTGGTCGATGGCAAGCTTTGCGCCTCCGGCATGCAGATGGATGAAGTCCTGGCCAATACGCTGAGTACCATGGCCATTGAGGAGCGCGAATTGGTCAGCATTTATTACGGAGAGGACGTCACTCAGGAGGATGCTGAGCAGATAGCGGAGAAGATTCAGGAGCTCTATCCGGACGTCGAGATCGAACTACTGCCCGGCGGTCAACCTCACTATATGTACGTGCTGGGGGCCGAGTGAGCCGGCATCGCCGCACCAGAGGGTAACCACTGATGACCATCCGCATTGTGACCGACAGCACCTGCGACCTGCCCCCGCCCCTGGCAGAAGAACTCAACATCACCGTTCTACCGGCCTATGTGAACATTGGCGAGGACAGCTATCTGGATGGCGTCGAGCTCTCGCGCAGCGAATTCTACCGGCAACTACCCGGGTATAAGACGCCGCCCACAACAGCCGCACCTGCCATAGGCGTCTTTGCCGAGGCCTACGATCGGCTGGCGGACGATGGCGCCAGCGAGATTCTCTCGGTCCATCTGGCTTCTAATCTCAGCGGCATGCTTAACGCCGCGCGACTGGGCGGGAAGGCAGCCGAGCGCGCCCGAGTGACGGTATTCGATTCCCGACAGCTCACAATGGGGCTGGGCTTTATCGTGTTGCAGGCAGCCAGAGAAGCCCGGGCGGGAAAGGCGCTCCCCGAGATTGTGGCCGACCTGGAAGATACGGTTCAACGAACGCACGTTTTCGCCGCGCTGGACACCCTGGAATTTTTGCGGCGCAGCGGGCGAGTGAGCTGGGCTGAGTTTGGAATCGGCACATTACTGCGCATCAAGTTGATTGTCCACGTCTACGACGGCGAGGTGCACTCACTGGAAAAAGTGCGCACCTTTTCTCGCGCCCAACGCCACCTGATCGAGCACGTGCGCGATCTGGGCCCATTGGAGCAAATCGCCCTGCTGCACACTGCCAACCGTGACGGGGTACGCCAGTTGGAGGAAGCGGCTCAGACGCTCATCCCTCAGGAGTACGATCCGATTGCTGTGGAGGTGACACCGACGATTGGCGCTCACGTGGGACCGGGCGCTCTCGGTTTCGCCTGTGTCGCTTGCCCCTCCTGACCCTTCCCGGTTTGTCTGGTATAATCCGCCTGTTATCGACAATTCAGTCAGCGATCCGCACAGGAAAAGCGTAGGTACATGATGTCTCAACGGCGGTCGCACCCGCACCGGGAGCCATCTTCCTACAACGAGAAACATGGTAAAAGCATTTACACAGCTCGAGCGCGTCCTCAAATTAGAAGCTGAACAAGGCTATCAGAACAAGGCCGTCGTGGGCGGCATCCGCCAATTTGCCAACTTTTGGGTGGGCAAAGCGCGTGACGAAGCGGTGGACGAGCTGGACGCGGATCTGGTAGAGCAGATCGCCAGCACGTTACAGGAGTATGGGCGCCTGCAAAGCACGGGGGACCGGGCCCACACCGTTCAGGAACTACAGCAAAAATTGCAGCGTCGCAAGGAGCGGGTGGCCCATCTGCCCAAGTCCGCCTCCCGGCCCCAGAGCACGGCCCAACCACCGCCAACAGAGGCTGCACCCTCCGCCGAACCTCCAGAAGCTCCCTTGCCCTCTGCCCCCAGCGCCCTCAAAGAGGCGGAGCCAGATCCGGAGGGCCTGAAGCGGCCTACCTCGACGATTAAGGGTGTCGGCAGCACCCTCTCACAGCGCCTGAGCACGCTCGGCGCCGAGACGATTGGCGACCTGTTATACATTTTCCCGCGCCGCTACGACGATTACAGTCTGCTCAAGCCGATCAACCGCCTGGAGTACGGCGACCAGGTCACCATTATCGGCACCATCTGGGAAACGCGGGCGCGGCGCACACGAAACAACACGACAATCGTGCAGTCGATCATCAGCGACGGCACGGATAAGGTGCAGGCCACCTGGTTCAACCAGCCCTGGCTCACCGACAAACTGACCGCCGGCACGCAGATCGTGATCAGCGGCGCCGTGGAACAGTACCTGGGTCGCAAAGTCTTCAACGCGCCGGAGTGGGAGCCTCTATCCGAAGAACTGCTGCGGACCGGGCGCATCGTGCCCGTCTATCCTCTGACCAAAGGGCTGGGCAGCAACAAGATGCGCCAGATTATGAAAGATACCGTGGACAACTGGGCGCCACGCGTGCCAGATCCACTGCCCGAGACAATCCGCCAGCGCCAGAGCCTGTTCACCCTGCCCGAGGCAATTTTCCAGGTCCATTTCCCCACAAGCCGCGACGCGCTGCACCGGGCGCGCCGGCGCCTTGCCTTCGACGAACTGTTCCTGCTGCAACTGGGCATGTTGGGCCAGCGGCGGCAGTGGCAGTCTGATCCGGCGCAGCCGCTGACGGAGGGCGATGACCTGCTGCAACAATTCGTCGGCAGCCTCCCCTTCCAGCTGACCGGGGCTCAGCAACGCGTGACCGAAGAAATACGTAGCGACATGGCCCGCGACGTCCCGATGAACCGCCTGCTGCAGGGAGACGTGGGCTCGGGCAAAACGGTGGTCGCCGCCGCAGCGATGGTCGTGGCAGTGGCAAATGGCGCGCAGGCAGCGATGATGGCGCCCACGGAGATCCTGGCGGAGCAGCATTATCAGGGTCTGCATGACATGCTTTCCGATCTGGACATCACTATGCGCCTGCTGACCGGCAGCGCCACCTCCGCCGACCGTTCCGAAATTTACGCGGGCCTATCTGACGGCAGCATCGACGTGATTATCGGCACGCACGCGCTGATTCAGGACAATGTGCAATTCAAAAACCTGGGGTTGGCGGTAATCGACGAGCAGCATCGCTTCGGCGTCGACCAGCGCGCGGCCCTGCGCGACAAGGGGGTTGCGGAGGACGGGCAGCAGCCGGCGCGCAACCCGCACCTTCTGGTGATGAGCGCTACGCCGATCCCGCGCACGCTTGCCCTTTCGCTCTACGGAGACCTCGACATCTCCATTCTGGACGAGATGCCGCCGGGTCGCGAGGAGATTACGACCCGCTGGATCCGGCCCAGCGAGCGCGAGCGAGCCTACGCCTTCGTGCGCGGGCAGATCCAGAAAGGGCGACAGGCCTACATCATCTGCCCTCTCGTAGAAGAGTCGGACAAGATCGAGGCCAAGGCTGCCGTGGAGGAACACGCGCGCCTGCAGGAGGAAGTGTTTCCGGATTTGAAGCTGGGGCTGTTGCACGGGCGCATGAAGGGCGAGGAGAAAGAGAGCGTAATGCGCGATTTCTACCGCGGCGAAACGGACATTCTCGTCTCTACTTCCGTTATCGAGGTGGGCGTAGACGTGCCCAACAGCACGGTGATGGTCATCGAAGGCGCCAATCGGTTTGGCCTGGCCCAGCTACACCAGTTCCGGGGCCGTGTGGGGCGTGGCGAACATCGCTCCTACTGCCTGCTCATCTCCGACGCCGTCAACGGCGACGCCGAAGAACGCCTGCTTGCCCTGGAGCAGAGCAACGATGGTTTCATGCTCGCCGAGAAGGATTTGGAACTGCGCGGGCCCGGCGAGTTTTTCGGCCGGCGCCAGAGCGGCATTCCCGAGCTATACATGGCCTCACTGCTGGACGTGAAATTACTGGAAACCGCCCGGCAAGAAGCGCAGTGGCTTTTCGAAATCGATCCGGATCTGGAAGCGCCAGAACACGCTGCAATTCGCGAGCGCGTCGAACAATTTTGGGCCAACGCCGCCGACATGAGTTAGGAGATACCAATTGAACATCCGCGCCATCTACCCTGGCACCTTTGATCCCGTCCACTTTGGCCACCTCAATCTGATGCATCGGGCCGCCTCCATTTTCGACGAATTGATCGTCGGCGTTTACGATCATGGTGTGCCCTCCAAGTCGCTGCTCTTTTCGCTGGAGGAGCGTGTGGCCATGATCGAAGAATCGTTAGACGGTCGGGATAACATCGAGATCCGCGCTTACGGTGGGTTGACCGTCGATTTTGCACGGTCCGTGGGCGCCAAGGTTATCGTGCGCGGGCTGCGCGTCTTTTCCGACTTTGAGTATGAGTTCCGCATGGCGCTGGCCAACCAGCGGCTGGCTCCTGAACTCGAAGTCGTGACCTTTATCACCGCCGAGGAGCACACCTTCTTGAGCGGCACCACCGTGCGCGAGATCGCCTCATTCGGCGGCGACGTCAGCAGCATGGTGCCCGAGAGTGTGGCGCGCGCGCTCTACGAACGTTTCAATCAGGACAATCCTGACTTTAACCCTCCTGTCTCATTGCGTGACTGAACCGGGGGCGGGTATAATGGCCACGTTTACGGCTGTGTGCCCGGCCCAGGAGTCAAATGAGGACGCTGCAAGATGGATATTCAACACCTGGTAGATCGTCTGGAACAAATTTTAAGCGAGAGTCGCCGCATCCCCATGACCACGACCCTCCTGGTAGACGAGGATCAGGTCTTTAACATCATCGATCAGCTGCGCGTCACCATTCCCGACGAAGTCAAGCGCGCCAACCGCGTTGAGGCCGAGAAAGAGCGCATTCTGGCCCAGGCGCAAGAAGAGGCGGCCCGCATCCGCCACCTGGCCAAACAGGAAGCGGAGGAGCTGGTGCGGAGAGATACAATCACGGCCTCAGCCCACCAGCGCGCCGAAAACGTCATGGAACGAGCCCGTCGTGACGCAGAAGCGCTACGCCACGACGCCGACGTTTACGTGGTCAACGTTCTGGCCAAGCTGGAGGAAGATCTGTTGCGCTCCCTCTCGGTGGTGCGCAACGGACTGCGCAAAGTACAGGCCGAACAGGCCGCGACTGCCGAAGCGCTGCAGCAACAGCAGCAAGAGCAGCAACAGGTACAGGAATCGCAGCCGGCCGAAGCGGAGAGCTAGGCGACCGGGACGCCGGCAATGCAGTGCTCAGCGTGTTTGACACAATGCCGGCGACGCTCTATAATCAGGGGTTGCGGCCTCCGTGCCGCTTGTTTTTTGTAAGGACAAAATCCGCGAGCGTTGCTCCGCGATTAGAATAGAAGAGGGTAGTGACCATGGGTGCTGTACCAAAGAGAAAAATATCTAAATCGCGCCGCAATCGCCGCCGCTCCCATCACAGATTGGACACGCCCGTCCTCGTCGTCTGTGAGGAGTGTGGCGAAATGAAGCGGCCGCACTATATGTGTCCCGTCTGTGGAACCTATAAAGGGATCCAGGTGATACAGCCGCGCACAGAGTAGTTGTATGAACCAGAGGCCGTGCGCTTGTACGGCCTTTTTTATTGCCGGTTGCGCCGGCGAATGCGTCGCAGCAGCCGGCAGCAGCCTGGTTGAGTTCTGTTTAACAAGTGAGCACAGCTTACCTCTTTCCCGGACAGGGATCACAGCATGTGGGCATGGGGCGCGACCTGTATCAGCGCGAGCCGGCTGCACGTGCTGTTTTTGATCAGGCAGATGATCTGCTGGGATTCCCCCTTTCCCGGCTCTGTTTTGATGGTCCCCAGGAAACCCTGACCGACACCGTCAACCAACAACCGGCCCTTTTTGTCACCAGCCTCGCCGCCTGGGCTGTGATCAGGGAGCGAGACGAGTGGCCGGCGCCGGCTTATCTTGCCGGCCATAGTCTCGGCGAGTTTTCGGCGCTCACCGCCGCCGGCGCCCTGACCTTTGCCGACGGGCTGGCGCTCGTGCGCCGTCGCGGCGAGCTGATGAAAGCGGCGGGCGATGAGAATCCGGGGGCCATGGCAGCCATCCTGGCGCTGGATGAGGAACTGGTGCAGGCTGTCTGCCGCCAGGCGCAAGAGAAAACGGGCCGGCCGGTACAACTGGCCAACGACAACTGCCCCGGACAGGCGGTCATTTCCGGCGACGAGCAGGCTTTGCAAGAAGCGATGCAATTGGCGCGGGATGCGGGTGCGCGCAAAGTGGTGCGCCTGCCGATTACTATTGCCGCCCACTCTCCCCTGATGCGCAGCGCCGCAGACAGTTTTGCCCGGACCGTCCAGAACACGCCTATCGCCGGCGCTACGATTCCCGTCGTAGCCAACACCAGCGCGCAGCCGATGACGACACCGGAGGAGATCCGGGGCGAGCTGATCGCGCAGCTCACGGGAAATGTGCGCTGGGCGGAATCGATGCGCTTTCTGCGCCAGGAAGGGGTACAATCGTTTGTAGAGGTTGGACCGGGAGATGTGCTGACCAGCTTGATGAAACGCATCGACCGCAAGGCGCAACGAGTGACCTTCGAACCAAGTAACATAGGAGAAAAAGAGTAAAACGGTGAGCGCACAATTACTTGCAGACAAAGTTGCCATCGTCACGGGCGCCTCGCGCGGCATTGGCCGCGCCATCGCCCAGGATCTTGCCGCCAACGGTGCGGCTGTTGTCGTCAACTACCATAGCAGCGCGGCGCAGGCCACAGAAGTAGTGGCTGCCATTGAAGACGCCGGCGGCAAAGCGTGCGCCGTTTCCGCCGACGTCGGCGACTTTAAAGCAGCGCAACAGTTGATTAAGGCGGCGAAAGAGACCTTTGGCAGAATTGACGTTCTGGTGAACAATGCAGGCACCACCCGCGACACCCTTCTGATGATGATGAAGGAAGACGACTGGGACGTTGTGCTGGACACCAATCTCAAGAGCCTGTACAACTGCTGCAAGGCAGTTCTGCGCCCGATGCTGCGCCAGAAGAGCGGCGGGCGTATCATCAACATCTCCTCTGTCGTGGGCCTTGCCGGACAGGGGGGGCAGACGAATTACGCAGCCTCCAAAGCGGGCATCATTGGGTTCACCAAGGCCCTGGCCAAAGAGATGGGTCCGCGCCAGATCACGGTTAACGCCGTGGCCCCGGGCTATTTCCCCACGGCGCTCACCGCAGAGTTACCCGAAGACTTGCTACAGAAGGCGCTGGATTACATCCCGTTGGGCCGCCTCGGAGAAGTCGAAGAAGTGGCGCACCTGGTCACCTTCCTGGCCTCCGATCAGGCGTCCTACATTACAGGCGAAGTGATTCGTGTCGACGGTGGGATGGCAATGTAAGTACAGGTTGGCGGCTCTTGTGTCGCCGGCGCGAGAATTGAGAGGATGGAGCGATGAGCGAAGCAAACGAAAGCATTGGCCGGATTGAAATTGCGCCCGAGGTGTTAATTACCATCGTGCGCAAAGCTCTCCTGGATATCAAAGGCGTGCGGACCACGGCGCCCGTTCCCTCCGACGTGGCCCACCTCTTCAAACGCTCCTCGCGCAACGACGGCGTGGTTCTGCACTATAAGGATCACCGGCTCACGTTCGACGTTTACGTGTATATGGATCCCAACGTTAATTTGAGAGAAACAAGTCGGGCTATTCAGGTGGCAGTCGTGGAAGCTATTGATAAAATGGTAGGGATTCCGGTGGACGCCGTAAACGTTCATGTGGAAGACGTCGTTTACAATCAGGGACAGACAGCGTGACAGAGGTGCTTGTGACGCGCCGCTATCACGGGGTAGCTCCAGTATGAAGACGAGACGCCGGGCTCGCCGTGTTACTTTAGAAACCCTTTACGAATACGATCTGGCCAATCACGCACCCTATGAGGTGCTACAGCAGAGGCTGGTCGATCATCCTCTTGAGTCCACAGGCGTTGAGTTTGCCCGTCGTTTGATTGCCGGCGTGCTCAAGCACCAGGAACAGATGGACAGGCTGATCGCCCGCTATGCACCGGAATGGCCGCTGGATCAGATGGCCGTAATTGACCGCAATATTCTGCGCATGGCCATCTACGAATTTCTCATCGGCCGCGATACGCCGGTGAAGGTAGCGATCAACGAGGCAGTGGAGCTGGCCAAAACCTACGGGTCTGACAGTGCGCCGCGCTTTATCAACGGCGTGCTGGGCACCCTGGCCGACCGCTCGGAGGAGTTACAAAAAGAAGTCTTGATCGATGCACAGTCCGACGGTTGGCAACCTGAGCAACCGGCGGCATCATAACGCAAGCTGAGATGCGAAAAACGTGGGCGGCGTCTGTGCCATCCCCACGTGGTACGCGATAAAGATATGGATAGCTTTTTTGGTATCGGTTTTCCCGAGCTGGTCTTTATCCTCATTCTGGCCGGCCTGGTATTGGGGCCGCAACGCATACGACAGGTGGCCCGTACCCTGGGTCGACTCGTGGGCCAGATGCAGGCCATTTCGAACCAGTTCAAGAGACAGTTAAATGCAGAGCTTGACGCCATCGATTCCGAAGAGATGCGCGGGGCTGTGGAAGAGATGAAACAGTTGCGCCGCGAAGTGGACGATCTGCGGAGTCAGGTGCGTTCTATTCCAGAGGAAATAACGCGCGAAGGACGGCAGGCAGTGACTGAAGGCAAAGAAGCCTTCAAGCCCGTCTCCCGCTCGCAACCCGAACCCAGGCCCGGCCCATCATCTTCTGGGACGGACAATGACGGTGCAGAGCGACCTGCTGTTCCCACGCCAGAAGATTTACCTACGCCAATCGAAGTACCGGATGATCCGCAGTAATGGTTGACCGCATACGCTCGGAAGAAGGGCAAAGTATTCTCGAACATATCAACGAATTGCGCATTCGGCTCACCTGGGCCGTGGTTGCCCTGGTCATCGGCACGGTGATCAGTTTCGCCTTTACCGAGCCGCTGCTGGAGTTCCTCATCGCGCCGTACGGGAACATGGTGCAGGCTATCAGCCCTACGGAGCCAATTGAAACCTACTTCAAGGTGGCGTTGGTTTCCGGGGCAGTGCTGGCTATGCCCTTCATGCTCTACCAGATATGGCTCTTCGTTTCGCCGGCGTTGGAAAAAAACGAAAGGCGCTTCGTCTACATCTTCATACCGGCTGCTTTTCTACTCTTCCTGACCGGCATCGTCTTCACCTGGACGGTGTTGCTCCCGGCGGCCGTTGGCTTTCTCTCCACGTTCATGCCCGACGTTTTCGCCGTGGAGTGGACGGCGCGCGAGTACATCAGCTTCACTACAACCTTTATTTTCTGGCTTGGCGTCAGCTTTGAGATGCCGCTGATCATCTATCTGGTGGCCCGCGCCGGCCTGATCACGGCGCAGACGCTGCGCGAGCAGTGGCGCATGGCCGTCGTGGGCGTCGCCGTCATTGCTGCCGCGGTTACCCCGTCCATCGATCCGGTCACCATGTTGCTTACGATGGTACCTTTACTAATTCTCTACGTGTTGAGCATTCTGTTGGCCATGCTCGGCACGCGCCAGTTCGAGCGCTCGATGGCCGTTGACTGAGGCCGCGTCAGAGTAACCGGTCTGTTTCTTATCGCGCCTGAAGCGCGAGCATAACGTATAAACTTACATTGCAGCAGCCCACCCGATCCATCCATGTCCGACACTATCTCCCTCTTTAGCAAACAGTCCGAACCGGCGGCCGGCGAACAGATTTTTCGGCCGGCAGTTTATGGCATTCTGATCGAGAATCATTATGCCCTTTTACAACAGGACGCCCAGAGCGGCCTGTGGCGCCCAGTGGGTACCATTCTGGAACAGGGACAGACGCCGCTGCAGGCCCTCTGCGTCCGCTTCCGCGCCGTCGCCCACTTCAGCCCGAGTCCCGGGCCGCTGGTCTATATGGAGGAGCGGCGCAACACTGACGCCGATGGGCGCTGCTGGCGTCTCTCGCACCTTTACTACCTGGTGCACGCTCAGTCGGGCATCGTAACTGAAACGGACGGGCCCAATGGAAATGGCTCCCAACAGGTTGCATGGCTCCCCGTCCACGAGCTGAGCCGCGATCAGATGGCATTCGGGTATGTAGCCATCCAGACAGCCCTGCGGCGGCTGGAGCGCGAACCTTGACAGCGCCAGAGTGCACTGCTATGATCCGACTATCATGAAACAGTACCGAGTGGCCGTTCGCTTCTTTTTTATGGGCTTCGCCGGCGCCGCGCGCGTGGGAGGTCCGTTTGCCCTGTAAATAAGAAGCAAGGCAACGACACAGAGACGCAGGACGCGGCGCGAAAGCCCGCGTCTTTTTTGTTTGTGGCGACGGTATGGTATCCTTCCCCGTCGCCACGGTCACAGGAGAAAATGGATAAACAAAGATGCTCGAAAAACTGGATTCAATCTACGAACAATCACTAAAAGAGCTGCAACAGGCGTCGAACACGGCTGAGCTGGAGGCATGGTACAAGGCCACTTTGGGCCGCAAAGGTAGTGTACAGCTGCAGACGCGGCGCATCGGCCAACTTGAGCCCGAAGAGCGTCCCGCCTTCGGCCGCCGCATCAACGAGGTCAAAGAGGCCCTCGAAGCAGCCTATGAGGAACGTGTGGCGGCGCTGCGCGCCCAGGAATTGGAAGAGAAAATGGCTGCCGAAGCCATCGACGTCACCTTACCGGGGCGCAGACCGTGGCGCGGGCGGTTACACCCCGCCACTCAGACATTGCGTGACATCTATCGTATCTGGGGGGACATGGGCTTCCAGGTTTACCGTAGCCGCGACGTCGAAACGGACGAGTACAACTTCGAGTTGCTCAACATTCCAAAGCATCATCCGGCGCGCGATATGTGGGACACCTTCCATACGACCACGCCCGGCGTCATTTTGCGCACACACACCAGCCCCGGTCAGATTCACGCCATGCGCGAATATTGTCCGGACCCCATTCGCGTCATCCTGCCCGGCATGTGCTATCGCTACGAGCAGATCACGGCGCGCAGCGAGATCCAGTTCCACCAGGTTGAAGGGTTAGCCGTGGGCAAACATATCACCATGGCCGACCTGAAAGGGACGTTGAGCGATTTCGCCCATCGCATATTCGGCGTCCAACGGCGGACCCGCTTCCGCGCCAACTACTTCCCCTTCACCGAACCCAGTGCAGAAATGGACGTCGAGTGCATTTTGTGCCAGGGTGAAGGCTGCCAGGTGTGCAAGTATACCGGCTGGTTGGAGATCCTGGGATGCGGCATGGTACATCCCAACGTCTTGCGCAACGGCGACTACGATCCAGATGTCTATTCCGGCTTCGCCTTTGGCATGGGACCAGAACGCATCGCCATGCTCAAATACGGCATCGACGACATTCGCTACTTCTGGGGCAACGACCTGCGTTTCCTGGAACAATTCTAACGCGCGCCGCGACACATAGGAGACAGTAATGCTTGTACCAATCTCATGGCTAAAAGAGTACGTAGACATCGACAGGCCGGTAGAGGAACTGGCCGAACTGCTGACCATCGCCGGCCTGGAAGTTGAAAATATCGAATACATCGGCGTGCCCGGGGGCACAGACGACGAGCGCCTGGTCTGGGACCGCGAAAAGCTGGTGCTGGGCCACATCCTGAAAGTTGAAGAACATCCGAACGCCGACCGCCTGGTGCTGGCTACCGTTGACTATGGCGGCGACGAAAATGAGGTCGTCGTCACCGGCGCGCCCAACCTGTTCCAATACGTGGGCGAAGGCGACATCGCCAGCCGCAATCTCTACTCCCCCTTCGCCAAAGAAGGCTCCGTCCTTTACGACGGACACCAGGATGGCCAGGTCAAGATGACGCTCAAAGGGCGCAAACTGCGCGGCATCTACAATCGCTGCATGCTATGTTCGGAAAAAGAGCTGGGTCTCAGCGATGAGCACGAAGGGATCATGATTCTGGAGGGCAACTACACCGCCGGCGTGCCGCTGCAAGATCTGCTGGGCGATGTGGTCCTGGATATTGCCGTCATCCCCAATATCGCCCGCACCGCTTCCATCATCGGTGTGGCTCGCGAAGTGGCGGCGTTGACAGGCCAGGAGGTTCGTTATCCCAGCTATGACGTAGTACAGGAAGGCCCGCCACTTGAAGGCAAGGTGAAGATCACCACCGAAGAACCGGAGCTGAACCCGCGCTTCGTGGCCCTGGTCATCGAAGGCGTAGAACAAAAGCCCAGCCCCTACTGGATGCAGCAGCGCCTGCGGCTGGCGGGTCAGCGACCGATCAACGTCGTGGTGGACATCAGCAACTACGTCATGCTGGAAATGGGGCAGCCCAACCACACCTTCGACTACGATTTTCTGCGCCGCCGCGCCGATGAATATGACCCCGACGGGCCCATCCACATCAACACGCGACTGCCGCATGAGGATGAATCGTTGACGACGCTGGACGGCGTCAAGCGCGACCTGCCTCCCTACACCATCCTGGTCACTGACTCCGCCGGCCCTCTCAGCCTTGGCGGTATCATGGGCGGCGAGGAAAGCGAAATCGGCGATAGCACGACCAACGTGTTGCTTGAAGCGGCGGCATGGAACTTCATCAATATCCGGCGCAGCATGCACGCGCTGAAGATTAACTCCGAAGCCGGTTTCCGCTTCAGCCGCGGCGTGCACCCCAGCCAGGCGCTGTTGGGCGCGCAACGCGCCGCCGAGCTATTGCGACGTCTGGCAGGCGGCACAGTCCGGCAGGGAATTGTGGATTACTACCCCAACCCGCCCCAGGCAGAAGCGATCAAACTGACCGCCGGCGACGTCGCGCGCATCGGCGGCATCGAACCCAGCCAGGACGAGATCAGGGACATGTTGCAGGCGCTGGAGTTCGACGTCGAGGATAAAGGCGACCACCTACTGGTCACCAGCCCTGACCACCGCATGGATATCGAGGGGTCGCACGACCTGATCGAGGAAGTGTGTCGTGTGTATGGTTACGACCGCATTCCCGAGACGCAAATGAGCGACACGCTGCCTCCGCAGCGCAATAATCCCACCCTGGAAATGGAAGAGCGCATCAAGGACATCCTGGTGCAACTGGGCCTGCAGGAAGTCATCACTTATCGGCTGACGACGCCGGAGCGGGAAGCACAACTGCTGCCGCAACCGGACGTTCCGTCTGACGACCGGCCCTACGTCACCCTGGCCAATCCCATTACCGTGGACCGTGTCGCCATGCGCCACAATCTGCTGGCCTCCCTGCTGGAGGTGGTCGCCGACAACAGCCGCTTCCGTGATCACATTGCCCTCTTCGAAGTGGGCCAGATATACCTGGCCTCTGAGGATGGCGTGTTGCCGGACGAGATGCGGCGATTGGGCATCTCCATGAGCGGACCGCGCCAGCCGGAACATTGGGAAAACGGCACACAGGGGGCCTATGACTTCTACGACCTGAAAGGCGTCGTCGAGAGCCTGTTGCAGGCTCTGGGCGTGGATACCTGGTCCGTGGAGGCCGCCAGGCACCCCACCTTCCGGCCCGGACGCACCGCGCGCATCACCATCGGCGATCGCCAGCTCGGTCTATTGGGCGAGCTCCATCCGCTGGTTAACGATGCGCTGGATCTGCGCAGCGATTACCCGGTTCTGGCTGCCGATCTGGACGTTGAGGTGTTGCAATCCCATCTGCCGGAGCGCCACGAAATTACGCCGGTGGGCCAGTACCCGGCTGTGCACGAGGACCTGGCGCTCATCGTCGAGAGCCAGATCCCGGCAGCCCGCGTAGCCGAGGTGATTCACGACGCCGGTGGCTTCCTGCTCCAGGAGGTACGCCTGTTCGACGTATATGAAGGTCCGCAGGTGCCCACAGGCAAGAAGAGCCTGGCTTACCATCTCAGCTTCCAATCGCCGAGCAAGACGCTGACCGACCGCGAGGTACGCCGCCAGCGCAAGCGCATCCTGAAACAGGTCGAGCGACAGCTTGGCGCGCGCCTGCGTGAGTAAGCAGCGTCGTTGCCGTTCTGCACAGGCAGCACATGAAGCAATAGCGAGGGAACGATGACCATCATCGATATCAGCCGCACGCTGAGCCCCGGCATCGCCGTGTGGCCCGGCGACACGCCTTTTCAGATTCAGCGCACCCTGTCGCGCGGCGAAGGTCACAGTGTGAACCTGACGACACTGACCCTGAGCGCGCACACCGGCAGCCATGTGGACGCGCCGTTGCACTTTACCGACGCGGGCGCCAGCCTGGATCAGGTGGATTTGACTCCTTTCTGGGGACCGGCGCAGGTAGTAACCGTTGCCGGGCGCAGCGGCGTCTTGCAGCCGGACGATCTCCACGCTTACGATCTCTCGCTGGCCCCGCGCCTGCTACTGCGCTCCTCAGCAAGCGACCTCGATCCTGGGCAGTTCCCTCAGGATTACGTTTACCCCTCCCCGGCGCTTGCGGCGCACCTGAAGCAGGCGGGCGTCATTCTTCTGGGCAGCGACGCGCCCTCTATGGACCACGTCGATAGCCAGGATCTGCCGGGACACAACGCGCTGCTGCGCCATGGCATCGCCATCCTGGAAGGACTGGACCTCAGCCAGGCCCCTGATGGCGTATACGAACTGAGCGCCCTGCCGCTCAAAATCGGCGGCGGCGACGGCAGCCCAGTGCGCGCCGCGTTACGCCCACTCTCCTCCTGATGGTGAACGAACTGTCACGCAGCGAGGCGCAGCGCCTGGACCGGCAAGACGAGTTGGCGTCATTTCGCGAGCAATTCGTGCTCCAGGACCCTGACCTCATTTATCTGCTGGGCAACTCGCTGGGCCGCTTGCCACGGGCCACGGTGGATCAGGTGCAGGAGGTGGTGGAACATCAGTGGGGCCAGCGCCTCATTCGGGGCTGGCTGGACGGCTGGATGGAGCTACCGCAACGGGTGGGGAGCAAAATAGGCCGGCTCCTGGGGGCGCGAGAGGGCGAAGTAATCGTGGCCGAATCGACGTCGGTCAACCTTTATAAAGTGATCCTCGCGGCACTGGAACAGCGAGCGGGCCGACACAAGGTGCTCAGCGACGACCTCAACTTCCCCTCAGACCTCTATGTGTTGCAGGGCGCCCTGCGCACCGTTGGCGGCAAGCACCATTTACAGCTACTGCCCTCGCCCGACGGCGTGCGCGGCCCTGTACAAGCGCTGGCGGAAGCCGTCGACGAGGAAACGGCCCTGGTGGTCCTCAGCCACACCCTGTTCAAAAGCGGCTTCGTCTACGACATGGCGGCGATCACTCGCCTTGCACACGAGGCCGGCGCGCTTGTCGTGTGGGATCTCAGCCACAGCGCCGGCGCGGTGCCCGTCGATCTGAACGCCGCCGGCGCCGATTACGCCGTGGGCTGCACGTACAAGTATCTCAACGGCGGGCCCGGTGCGCCCGCTTTCCTCTACGTGCGTCAGGATCTGCAGGCCGGCAGCCACAACCCCATTTCAGGTTGGATGGGGCAGGACCACCCCTTCGAATTTGAGCTCGACTACCGGCCGGCCCCCGACCTGCGCCGCTTTCTCACAGGGACGCCCACGGTGCTCTCGCTGGCAGCCATCGAGCCCGGCGTCGATATGCTGCTGCAGGCGGGGATGGAGCGCGTCCAGCAAAAAGCGCAGCGGCAGACGGACTATCTGATCCAACTGTGGGAAACGCATCTGCGAGCGCTCGACTTCGAACTACAGTCGCCACCAGAAGCAACCCGACGCGGCGCGCACGTGGCCCTGGCGCATCCGGAAGGGCTACGCATTTCCCTGGCCCTTAAAGAGCAGATGAACATTCTGCTCGACTTTCGCCGGCCCGACGTCCTGCGCCTGAGCTGCGCCCCTCTCTACACCACGTTCGTAGAGCTATTCGACGCCGTGCAGCGCCTGCGGACTGTCGTAACAGAAGGTCTCTACAAGAGATACGGGCAAGAAGCCCCGCCGGTGACCTGAGCCAGGCAGTTTGGGCAAGATGCGCGACTATGTTACCATCCGCCCTTATGCATCCCGTAGACAAATTTAAAACAGGCGACGGCCGCTGCATTTACTGCTTTCATGTTGAGGCCTTCCCCACCCTGATAGCCAACATCTACGTCATCGACGATGGGTCCAGGCTGACACTCGTCGACTGTGGCTCTGGCGTGGAAAGCTGCAACCAGGAGCTCCTGCAAGGCTTCCTGGCCCTACAAGAGCAGTACAGCGTCTCCTTTGGACTGGCCGACATCGATAGGATTCTGATTACGCACGGTCACATGGACCACTTTGGCGGGCTGCCCTTCGTGCGACAGCACACCGACGCTCCCATTGGCGTACACGTTCTCGATCGCCGCGTGCTCTCCAACTACGAAGAGCGCATCGTGGTTGCCGCAAGGCGTCTGGAGACCTTTCTGCAGCGCGCCGGGATCGATGCCGAGCACCGCGAGCAGCTCATGACCATGTATCTTTTTGCCAAAGGGGTCTACCGCTCCACGCCGGTACAGTTCCTGCTGGATGAAGCGGAAGCGCCCCTCGACGGCGTTTCCGTTTACCACGTCCCGGGTCACTGCCCGGGGCAGGTTTGCCTGCGCCTGGACGACGTCCTGCTTACCGCGGACCACGTCCTGGCGCGCACCACGCCGCACCAGGCGCCAGAGTCGATCACGCTCAACATGGGGCTGGGCCACTATCTGGACTCACTGGATAAGATCGCGACCCTCGATGGCATCCGGCTGGCACTCGGTGGGCACGAAGAGCCGATGACTGATCTTTATGGTCGCATTCAGGCCATCAAACGGCTGCACGACGAGCGCCTAAACCGGGTACTGGACCTCTGCGACCAACCTATGAGCATTTCCGACATTAGCCGAGTTCTGTTTGGCTACGTAGTGAGCTATCATGTCCTGCTGGCCCTGGAGGAAACCGGCGCCCACGTCGAGTACCTCTATCAGCGAGGCGAACTGCTCGCTGCTAACCTGGAAGAAATCGAGCAGGAGCGCACGCCCGTCCTGCGTTACCGGCGGGCCTGAACTCCTTTTACAGGTTCCAGGCCGGTGACGGTCCGCCTGCCTCTACTCGCCATCCTTCGGGCAATTACCTCCGTTTGCGTCATCTAAACGTCACCTTAACGTTTGGCTGCCGCAGGGCAGCAGCCCTCTAATTTAAGTACACTACGAACCAATTATGTATAGCAAGAGGACAACTATGAGGTCTGAGCATCCGACCCAGCCTGTCATTTATCGCGTGCGACAGAACCGCGACTCCCGGCCTAAGCGGGGTTGCGGCGGTTGTCTGGGCAAGGTTTTCCTGGTCAGTTTGCTGCTGATCGCTCTGTTCATCTTCAGCGGCGTTGCCGTCGCTGCCACGCTGGTATATGTGCAGTTGTCGGCCGAAATTGAAGAGGGCATCGTCGCCCTGGATCAGGCGCGCGAGCGCGAAACGTTCGAAACAACCCGTATCCTGGATCGCGACGGGCAGTTGCTCTGGGAGATCTTCGGCGAGGGTAAGCGCACGAGAGTGTCCCTGGATCGCATTCCCCGCCAGCTACAGCAGGCTACGATTGCGGTGGAAGATGACACCTTCTACGAAAACATCGGCCTGGATGCCCCCTCGCTGGCGGCGGCCCTCATCTACAATCTGCGCAATCCAGAAGAGAGGCCTGTTGGCGGCAGTACGATCACGCAACAGATCGTGCGCCACATCGCCTTTGGCTACGAGGAACGAACAGCCGTCAGCTACAGCCGCAAGACGCGTGAAATCATCCTGGCCTGGATGATGAACCGCCAGTACGAGAAGGACGAGATTCTGGAACTTTACCTCAACGAGATCTATTACGGAAATCTGGCCTATGGGGTGGAAGCGGCAGCACAAACTTACTTCGGCAAAAGCGCTGCGGAGCTCTCACTGGCCGAGTCCAGCCTGTTGGCCGCCCTGCCCCAGAGCCCGGTGGAACTGGACCCGTTCACCAACCTTGACCAGGCGCGCGAGCGTCAATGGCTGGTGCTGAACCTGATGGTAGACGAAGGATTTATCACACGCGAAGAGGCAGAATCGGCCTACCTGCAGGACCTGACCTTTGCGCCGCAGGAGGTGAGCCTGGCGGCGCCACACTTTGCCGTCTACGTGCGACAGTTGTTGGAAGAACAGTTTGGCGCGGAAATGGTAGCCAGCGGCGGACTGCGAGTTACCACCACGCTGGATCTGGACTATCAGGCGCTGGCGGAACGGCTGGCGCGCGAGCACGTGGATCGGGTGGGCCCGGAGCACAACCTGACCAACGCGGCGCTTGTAGCCCTCAAGCCGGGCACGGGAGAGATTTTGGCCATGCTGGGCAGCGTCGATTACCGTGACGACGCCATCGACGGCAATGTAAACGTGGCCCTTACGCCACAACAACCGGGCAGCGCCATCAAACCGGTCACCTACGCCGCAGCCCTCTCGCCGGGCGAAGACGGCAGCGATCCGCCCTGGACGTTGGGCGATATTCTGTGGGACGTTTCCGTCGATTACCCTCAGGAGGACGGCGACGTTTACTCGCCGGTCAATTACAGCCGCACGTTCCACGGGCCACAACGCCCGCGCCAGGCGCTGGCCAACAGCTACAACGTGCCGGCAGTGCTCCTGCTTCAGGACATTGGCGTTCCCCGCTTCCTGGAATTTGCCCGGCGCCTGGGCATAACCAGCCTGAGCCAGGACCCAGCGCAGTATGGGCTATCGCTGACGCTGGGCGGCGGTGAGATGACGCCTATGGAGCTGACAGGCGCCTACGCCGTCTTTGCCAACGGGGGCAACCTGGTGGCGCCCGCGTCTATCTTGCGCGTGGAGACATCAGATGGGGAACTGCTTTACGAGTACGAGCCTCCGGCGCCCAACCAGGTATTGGATCCTCGCGTCGCCTTCCTGATCAGCGACATTCTCGACGACGACGCGGCGCGCACGCCGGCGATGGGGCAGGACAATCCGCTGGCACTGCCCTTCCCCGCAGCAGCGAAGACGGGTACGACCAACGATTTCCGCGATAACTGGACCATGGGCTATACACCGGGCCTGGTCGTCGGCGTGTGGACAGGCAACACAGACAATAGCGAGATGATCGACATCAGCGGCCTCACCGGAGCCGCGCCGCTGTGGTCGGACTATATGCAGGCCGTCTACGGCGATGAGACCTTGCAATCCGTTCTCAACGTAAACGACAGCTCTCCGCCAGGCGAATTCGTGCCACCACAGGGACTGGAGCGACAGCCACTTTGCGACCTGCAATCGGTCACGCCGGGCGCCTCCGACTGCACTCGTAGTCACGATGAGTGGTTCCTGGTAGAGGACACGCCTGAGCCGCCCACACCCACACCTTCAGAACCACGCGTGGCCTGGGAGCAGTTGGACCCCGCTGTGTGGCGATTGGCTGCCGTACCGCTGCCTGAGGAGCTGGACGAAGAAATCCAGATTGATGACGGGAACGACCAGATGCCGCCGCCCACCGCGTGCTATGTGGAGCAGGGTATTCTGATGGAGCAATTACCGGACGAAGCAGAAAGCGCCATTTACCTCGCGCCGCCGCGCAATGAAGAGAGCATGCCAGGAGCCTACCGCTGGTCCCAGGAACACGAACTGGCCATTATGCCGCGCCTGGCCTGCTCAGAAGACTTGCTGGCAGCGTCGGGTCGTGAGGAAGGTCAGGTGGCCTTCTTCCGCATTCGCAGCCCGGAAGAAGGGGATACAGTGGACGGCATCATACCGGTTACGGGCACCGCGGACTTTGACGCCGAGCAGGTGCAATTTTACAAGGTGGAAATAGGCACCGGGGAAAATCCCCAGGCGTGGACAACCATCGGCGAGACACACGGCACGCCCGTGGTCAACGGCGAGCTGGAAACACTCGTCGCCGCCGCCTTCGATCCCGGCGTCTACACACTACGGCTCGTGGTCGTTCTACGGGATGGCAACTACGCCGGCGACCCAGACACCGTCACTTTTGCCATCGAGTAGCCGGATCCTGGCTCTTATCGCGCCGGTTGCGGAACAATTCAACGCCGGATGACGTCTTAGAGATGAGAACCGGCGATCTGCGTGACTAGCGGGCGGCTCTCATCTGAGTTTACAACTCGCTTTACGCACGTCGCCACCGTTTCATCTTCAGGAGGAACCATGAGACGTTTTATGCATGCCTGGGTAACGGCCATGCTCCTCATTCTGGTGCTCGTGTCCTGTACCCTGGCCAACCAACAGACCGGCAATGAGCCGGCAGCGACAGATGGGGATCTTATCGGCGCAGACGCCGACCGTGTTACAGCGCCCGAGGTGACTGCTGAGCAACCAAGTGCCCTGGTCTCGGCCAACAATCACTTCGCCACCGACCTCTACCAGATCGTAGCCGGCGAGAGCGACGGTAACCTCTTGCCCGATGAGGGACGTTTTGCCGAGGTGCAAGAGAACGTCAGCAGCGTCCGACCATATTGCCGAACTGGGGTCAATCTGCCAGCTGAATATCCTGTTCCGCCAGCCGCCCCTGAATAAAGGCCAACAGGCGAGGGCGCATCTCCGCCGCGTGGCCGAAGCGCGCCTTGCTCACCAACGTCAGCTCTGTGCTCTCACCCATGGCGCCCGTTTCGCTGAGAATCTGCCACGGCTCCAGGAGATTGGGAAGCGCCAGCATCGCTTCCTGACTCATCTCCTCCAATAGTTCCAGCGTCTGGTTCAGCCTGTCGGCCGGGACCTTCAGGTGCACGGTCACTGTAGAATAGCGTCCACGGCTGAAGTTACGTACCACGCGGATATCCCCGTTGGGAACCACGTAAAGCTCGCCCGTGGGCGCTCGCAAAAGGGTGACGCGTAACGTAACGCGCTCGATGACGCCTTCCACGCCCAACATTTCCACCTTCTCGCCCACGTCAAATGTGTCTTCAAAAATGAAGCTGATGCCCGCCAAAAAATCGTTCACCAGCGGTCGCGCCCCAAGGCCAAACGCGGCGCTGAAGAGGCCCACCACCCACACCAGTGTGTCCGGCTGTACAAAGCGGCTCGCGGCGAAGAGGATTGCGCCGACAAAGGCCAGGAGAGTGATTGCATTGGCGATAAGCCCCTGTAACGTTTGTACGCGCTCCGGTCTGATGCGCCGCCCATCAGGCGTAAGGCGGCTAAAGTGGAAGAAGCGCCCCGTGATACGCGTGGCAAACGCGCCGATTAACCCGGCAATCAGGAACGCGACAGCGATGATCAGAAGCTCACGCAGCCAAATATTCTCGGTCAAGATGCTCCCGATGGCATTACTCATCTGGTCTTTTCGTCACAGTGAACTATTGTACGGTTACTGTAATGGTCTCAGGAACAATGCGCGCCTGCAACTCTTCGGGCACCAGTATCTGTGGCGTCACCGTCATGCTGTCACCCGCATTCATATCGGCCAATTCTGAAGCCTCAATGACCACTCGCAACAAATTCGGATCTTCCTCGATCTGGTTGAGCATTGGCACCGGCCCGTTCACCGTGACGTCCACAGTCGGCGGATCACGCAGCACCTGTAGGCCAACCGAGCCCAGAACCTCTACCGACCGGGAGTAGACGCGTGTCGAGGCGCGTTCCGCCACTTCCACACGCACCTGCGCCGAACGTGTTGTGCGACCCTGAGGGTCAACCGCCTCGATACCCGGTGGCAGGTCGAGGGGCACCTGAACGCTGAAATCATCGACCGCCTGGCTCAAATCGACGGCAAAGGTGGCGAGCGCGTTGCCCACTTCCTCCAATTGTTCAGGAGCTCCCAGGAGGGTAACGTTGGGCGGATCGACCGTCATGCGGGTCAGCCGAAATCCTTCCGGAATTTCGCCTTCCGTCACCACGCGCACCCCCACCTCTCGAGCATTGGTGCGGCGCGCCACCGTAAGGCCCACCTGCACCTGGTCCGGCTCCACGTCTATGCCCGTGAGCGCCTCCCCGTCCTGGTCCACGGCAACCACGGGCAATGTCCGCTGCACTGCCCCGGTCGTATTCGGGATCGAGATTTCCACCAGAACGCGATCCACCTCATCCACAGTGGGCGCTGCTCCCGACACCAGAACCTCTGTTGGCGTAATATTAGGCGAATTGCTTATCTCCAACGCCGGCGAGAGGGTTTCCTGTCCGACGGTAACGGGGCGCACCTCCACAGTCCGCGACACAATGCCGGCAAGCCGGATATCCAATATCTCCGGCTCGACGTTTGTCACCTGCACAGGCTGGACGCTGGATTCTACCTCCACTGGCAGTCGATGCAGGCCAGGCTCCAGGTCCTCCAGCGACACCTGCGCCTCAAAACTACCGGGGCCAAGAGACTCCAACATAGCATTCGGCGCCTTCACGACAGCGGCTATCGCCTCCGGCGGTTCGTCAATCAACTGCATCCGCGGGGGAACGTCGACGACCCGCAGCGAGATGTCCTCAATCCGCACCTGTTGCACCGGATTGGTTTCACGCGCCACGAACGTCCACGTGGCAAGCGCCAGCAGCCCGGCAACCAGCAAGAGGAATAGATCGGAGAGCAGGTCTTCGCCGCGCGGGAAGTGTGAACCGGATCGCCACCACTCGCGAATCTGCGCCGCCAGTACGCTCAGCGAAAACTCTTCCTGTTGCGCATCCTCGCTCTGGAAAAAGCTGTGGATCTGTTCGCGCAGCGCTGTCCTGTCCAGACCAGATTGCAACTCACCATGCCGCGCTACAGAGATGGCGCCCGTCTCCTCGCTGACTACCAGAACCAGAGCGTCGCTCGTTTCCGTCAACCCTACGGCGGCGCGGTGGCGTGTGCCCAGCCGTCGCTGCCCGGCATACAACTGGCGATTGCTGACCGGCAGGACGCAACCGGCAGCAACCAGCCGGTTACCGCGAATGATGATGGCGCCGTCGTGCAGCGGTGTGCCATCGTAGAAAATCGTCTGCACCAGTTCGCTGGTCACCTCGCTGCCCATGGGCACGCCCGTTTGCATGATGTCGCCCAGTTCGTCGTTCCCCTCCACCACGACTAGGGCGCCAATATTACGTTCGGACAGACTCTCAATGGCGCGCACGAGGGGCTTGAGCGTGGTCTCGGCAGCCATGCGTCGCAGACGCAGGGATCCCACGCGCCGGCCCAACTCTTCCAGAAGGTGCCGTAGCTCCGGCTGAAAAATGATAGGAGTAGCGATTAAGGTCGCCAGCAGCGCCAGTTCCAGAATGTAATCAAAAGTGGGCAGCGGCAGAAAGACGGTGACGATGAAAAAGAGAGCGATAAGCACCAGCGTGCCGCGCAGCAGCACCGTGGCGCGGCTGCGCCGCAGAAGGTGCAACAGAAGATAAAAGACCACCGTCACCAGGATGATATCCAGCACCTGGGTTACGGTAATATTAGCCAGGCTAAAGAGAAAATCAGAGAAGATTGATTCGGAGGTAGGCATATCTAGACGATAGACTCACCACTGATGTCTGGGGCCACATCCAGATAAGCCAGCGCCCGCCGTCGAATCTCATCCGCCAACTGGTCGGCGTCCTGACCGTTGAGCGGGATCTGGCCCCCGGCAAGCGTATTGCGCCCACCGGCCGTCCCCTGTTCGCCGATGATGGCCTGCGCCAGCTTCTCGGCGTTGGCCCCTTCGTCGCGCGCGCGCACAGACAGATAGAGCGCATTTTCATAGGCGCCCATGCACACCACCCAGTTTACTCCCTCCAGGCGCAGAAAAAGATCGGCCAACTCGGCGGTGAGGTCGGGGTAATCTGACCGACCGACGTAAGAAATGACCACGCCATCATAGATGCTGGCGGCCTGCATCGCTCGTGTCAGGTTCTTGAAGTAAGTGGTGGGAACCTGGGCATTTTCTATTTCCACGACCGCATCAACGTCCACGAAGTTCAGAAGGTAGAAATAGGCGCCAACGTCGGCGGCGCTGGTATCACGGCTGAGCGCCCGCGTATCGGTCTTGATTCCGTAGAACAGAGCAGTTGCCAGGCGCGTGGACGGCCGAACCTCCGCCGCCCGCAGATACTGCGTGAGGATTGTCGAGCTGGCGCCAATCCAGGGTCTCACGTCACGAAAGACAACGTTCTCGCTCTCCAATTCACCGTGATGGTCGATAACCACCGTGGTGGGATAATCCGCGGGCAGCGGACTGTTGCCGGAACCCGGCTGCGTGTCCACCAGCGCCACAGGCTGGGGTCCCGTCTCCACGGCAAATTCCTCATCAGGGAGCGTCAGCAGCGAAAGGTCCAGGTACTCGATCAGTGCCTTGTTCTCGGCACGGCCGATGACGCCACGATGGGCGATCTCCCCGTGAACGCCCAGCTTCTCCTCCAACAGGGAGCGCAATGCTTCCCCACTGGCAACAGCGTCCGGATCTGGATCGTCATGTAGCAGGATAAGAATGCTCTCGTATCCCGCCATTGCCTCTGTCAATTTTTGCCAACGTTTCGCCACTGCGTTCCCTCTGCTAACTACCTCCGTGCCATTGTACGACGCAACATCAACCATGCCAATACAAAGAGCGCCAGACCCATCACGGTGAGGCTCAGAAGCAGCAACGTGTCGTCGAAGGTGAACACTCCACGCAACATGACGTCCTGCAACATTTGCGTAGCATAGGTCGCTGGCAGCAACCAGGAAACCACCTGGACGAAGGGCCGCAACAGCTCCAGTGAGAGGAAGAACCCACTGAAGAAAATACTGGCCAGGAGAATAATCATCGAATATTGGACCGCCTGACTGGTCGTATTGGCCAGTAAGGAGATAACAAATCCCAGGCCCAGCGACGTAAAAATCAGCGCAGCGAGCACCAGAGCATAAGAAGACCAGGCCCCCAGAATAGGTACCTGTATACCCCAGACACTGAGGGCCGTCAGGATCGCCATCAGAATCGTAGAGAAGATAAAGTAACTGAGGTACTTGCCCAACAGACCCTCGATTGGCGCCAGCGGCGAGACCTGAAACACCTCTATCGTCCCCTCCCGCCGTTCGCGCACAATAGAGAGCGCGGCGAAGGTAACCGCCAGATGTTGCGCCAGCAGGGCGATGGCCGACGGCACGTAGAAGTCTGACAGGCGCAACGGGGCCTGCGATATGCTCTGCACCTCGGCGCGGAATGGACTGACGAGGACACCGGGTGCGACCCCTCGAAACTCTGCGAGCATATCTTCTAGCTCCCCAAACTCTTCCTCTATCTGCCGCGCCTGTTCAATTTCCTCGCTGTAATCTTCTTGATCGGGATCCAGCTCCGATAGCGCACTGACCTCCTCGCGTACCTCGGACAGGCGTTGTGCAACCAGCGCTGCTTCGCTTTCGCCCTCGCCAAATTGCTCTTCCATACCGGCCACCAGTTGCGTGCTGGAGCCCAACATCAGCGTCAGCAAATCCAGGTTTTGCGCCAGGCGCTGACGTTCCCGTATCGCTTCCTCCGAGTTCCCGGCCTCCATCGCTTCACGCATCCGCGTCGCGGTCTGCCGCGTTGCGCCTATCGTATCCTGCACCGAGCCTGCCTCCTGCTGGCCCTCCGCGGCAACCGCGCCGAGCACACGGCGGTTCACTTCATCGATGTAGATGCGGGCAAACGCCTCTATGTAGTCAATCTGGAAGGGATCGATTTCATTGTGATATAACTCGAAAACAGCCTGCTCGCTGTTGCGGATCCTGGCGGTCGGATTCTCAGGCAGCACGACGATCATATCTACCTCTCCATCTCGCAGCTCCGCCTGCGCTTCTGGCAAGGAGTCGGACACTCCAGCAAAGTGCAACAGGGGATTAACGTCGGTCGTGTAATCCTCCAGGTAGTTGAGGAAAGGGTTGTCCGGTTGCACGACAAAGAGGGCCTCGATCGGCTGCGCCTCAACGCGATAGCCGATGCCAAACAACAGCAGAATGAGAAATGGGCCGAGCACCAGCGTCAGAATCAGTCGCGGCTGGCGCAAAATCTCGACCATCTCTTTGCGTAGAAAGGCCGATGTGCGAATGACAAAGCCGAAGATATTACTGATCACCGGGTTTCTCCTTAACCAATTCTACAAAGACATCGTCAAAGGGCGGCTGGTACTCTTCGATTGAGCTCACTTCAAGGTTGCGATCCTGACACCATTTCAGGAGCTCAGGAACGTCAGTCGCCGCTTCGTCGACGATGACCCGCACGTGTGTTTCCGATATGCGCTGCGGTTGAGAGTGCACATAAGGCAACTGGGCCAGCTCGGACACCTGCTGGTACGGCAGGCGAGCCCGTGCAATCAGATCGACGATGTCCCCACCGTACGCACGATAGCGCAGACCCTTGGGTGTATCAACCGTCAGAAGACGTCCTTTAGACAGGACGCCGACCAGGTCGCAGTAGGTAGCCTCGCTGACGTATTGAGTCGTGATAAATAGCGTGCGGCCTTGCTCCTTTAGCTGGGCAAAGTGATCCCAGAATTTTCGGCGCAGGACGGGATCGATACCCGCCGTCGGCTCGTCCAGGAAGGCGAGCTCCGGCCGGTGCACAAAGGTGGCTGCCAGGCTCAGCCGGCGCTGCATTCCCCCGCTAATATTGCGAGCCAGCTTCTTGCGGTCATCTTGCAGTTCCACAAACTCCAGCAGCTCCATCAATCGTTTCTTGCGACGGAAGGGCATCCCATAAAGGGAGGCGGCAAAATTGAGGTTCTCCCACACCGTCAACTCCGGATACAAGACAAAAAGCTGTGGCATATAGCCGATTCGGGCGCGGATAGATTGGTCAAATAGCGCCGGGCGCCGTCCTAACACGGAGACAGTGCCCTCCGTGGGTTCGTAGACGCCGATCAACATACGGATGGTCGTCGTCTTTCCCGAGCCGCTGGGCCCGATAAATCCGAAGATCGAACCGCGGGGAACGGTCATCGTCACATCTTGGACGGCGACTTCGACGTCAAACTTGCGAGTCAGACCCTCGGTCCAGATAGCCGCGTCATCGCGCTCTGGAAGGGCAATTTCTTTCTCAGCAACCATGCTGTTCTCCTTTTCTGTATCTGTCAGCCGCCAATGGTAGCGGAGACTCGATTGACCAAGTCTGCATCCAATGCAGCCGACGGTGTCAGGGTTGGCGGTGCGGTCGGGGTCGCGCTGGTCGTCGGTGTAGAACTGCCGGTAGGGGATGCGGTGGCAGCGGGCGTGCCGCTTGCCCTGGTTGTTGCGGTGGCTGTAGCAACCGCCGTGGCTGTTGTGCTTTCAGTGGGAGTGGCGCTGGCGCCGACCGCGGTGGCAGTTGCCGTAGCACGGCGCGTGGCGCGCCGGGTCGCCGATGGCATGGGCGTCAGGGTCGCCCGAGCCGTCGCTGTTGCAGTCTCCGTCGCCTCGTCCGTTGCCGTCGCTTCTGAGGTTGACGTAGGTGTGGGCTCATCCACTGTAGCCGTAGGCGCCGGCCCAGAATCACTGGCATCCAGAGCCGGTTCCAGGCCCGCCGGTATGGTTGGCGTGGGCTCCAGCCGCTCACCCATATAGGCGCGCCACACTGCAGCGCCGACGACGCTACTCCCCAATAGAAAGGCAACGACGCCGAGAACGCCAACAGTCAGTCGCGATCGGAAACGTTGCTGCTGCATACTCCGCTCAGGCTCACTCATTAAGTTCCTTCCATACTAAGCATCCTCCTGAAACTAACTCCAGGAGGAGCCAGACCACTAACAATCAACTGGAGACGCAAATGCGGAGCGGAGACGATGCCGTGGACGATGAACACCGCCCGATCAACCTGGCACATGCTTCCACGTCGCGGCGCACCGCCTTCGACATTCCTTAAGGCACAGGGGATACGCCGGCGCTGTTCTCCCAGCTCGAATCCTCTGGTAATCAAACACAGCCAGTCTAATCATGGCATAAAGAACAGTGGGCAACCATAGGGTTTTACCCTACCTTCGCCGCAGGCAACATTCTATGTATGGGGTGAAAGATTTCTCATTGACGGCTGGCGATGCAATCGTAGCATAGGACGTATGCGTATGTACGAACACCAACTCCCGTCGCGTCATAACCCTGCTAAGCGCAAGAGATCACCGCCTGCAGAACAGAATCCGGGTTGTATCCGTCGGGCGGCAGGAGGATGCTGGCGCTTGTTCGTGTTTGCTGCACAGCTCGCCGTCATCAGCCTGCTCCTGGCGCTGATTGGCCTCGCCGGCGGCTATGCCTATCTGAGCGCTCAGCTCGACGAGGCCATCGACGAGGTCGTCTCCTACCAGGGCAGCGGGCCGGGAGGGACTCCGCGCTTCTTTGACCGTAACGGACAGCTTTTGTTGGAGCTGGAAACTGCTGAAAAGCGCCGCTGGCTGGCATATGAAGAAATTCCCGAGGCTGTGATCGAGGCCACTGTCGCTATCGAAGACGATACCTTTTGGAGCAACCCCGGGTTCGATCCGGCAGCCATCGTCGCCGCTGTCGTCAGCAACGTCCGCAACGAGGGCGGACGTCCTGTGGGCGCCAGCACAATCACCCAACAACTGGTCCGGCACGTGGCCTTTAGCTACGAAGAGCGGGTTGCTGCCAGTTATGAGCGCAAACTACGGGAAGTATTCCTGGCGTTCATCCTCACGCAGAAGCGCCCTAAAGACGATATCATCACCATGTATCTCAACGAGATATATTACGGCAACCTGGCCTATGGTATCGAAGCAGCAGCACAGACCTACTTTGCCAAGCCGGCCCGCGACCTGACCCTGGCCGAGGCCGCATTTCTGTCCGGCCTGCCGCAATCACCGATCGAACTGGATCCCTACAACAATTTCGAAGGTGCGCGCAAGCGGCAGGCGCTCGCCCTACAGCTAATGGCAGACGAAGGTATGTTAACGCCCATGGAGGCCAGAGTGGCCCAGGGCGCGCCGCTGCAACTGGCTCCTCTTCTTCCCGCTCAGGGTCAGGACAGACAACGCACAATGGAAGCGCCACACTTTGTGCTCTACGTACAAAACTATCTGGAGCAACGCTACGGGCCTGACGCGCTCACACGGGGTGGCTGGCAAATCACCACCAGCCTGGACCTGGGTATCCAGGACCTTGCCCAGCAAGCTGTGCGCGACCAGGTCGCCGCACGTCGGGCAGCACATGACGTCAACAATGGCGCTGCCGTGGTAATGAAACCGCAGACCGGTGAGATCCTGGCCATGGTGGGTAGCACTGATTACTTTGACGAATCGATTGACGGTCAGGTCAACGTTACCCTTCGGCCACGCCAGCCGGGCAGCAGCATTAAGCCGATCACCTACGCCGCCGCCATGGAAAAGGGATGGACGACGGGCGACGTGCTGTGGGACGTACCCATCGTTCTTGACCTGGGCAACGAACAGGAGTTTGTGCCCACGAACTACGATAGGCGTTACCATGGTCCGGTGCTGCTCCGCGACGCCCTGGCCAACAGCTATAACATCCCTCCGATCCAGTTAATCCGGGACGTTGGCGTGGGTACTGTGATCGCCACCGGACGCAAAATGGGCATCGACTCCCTCAGCGAGCCTGCCGGCTTCTACGGCCTGACGCTGACGCTGGGCGGCGGCGATGTGACCCTCCTGGAGCTGACGCACGCTTACGCCACGTTGGCCAACATGGGGCGCCGGCCGCGCCTGACGGGCGTGCTGAAGATCGTCGATGGCCAGGGCCGGGTCGTTTACGATTTGCAGCGAGATCGCGTGCCGCCAAGCAATGCTCTTGATGAGCGTATCGCCTATGTGATCACCGATATTCTTGACGATGACGAGGCTCGCGCGCCGGCCATGGGCTACAATAACGCGCTGAACCTTCCTTTTCCGGCTGCGGCCAAGACGGGCACGACCAACGACTTTCGCGACAACTGGACACTGGGCTATACGCCCGGCGTGGTCACCGGCGTCTGGTTCGGTAACAGCGACGGGCACCCCATGATCGATTCTTCCGGACTACGGGGGGCCGCGCCGGTGTGGCGCTACATTATGGAAAGAATCTACAGCGACCCCGCGCTCGCCAACAGCCTCACCGTCGACGGCCAACCGCCTCCTCAAACGTTTCAGCGACCAAACGGCATAGAGGAAAAGAGCGTGTGCCTGCCTCGCGGCGCCGGCGGCAGTGGCTGCAGCGCGTCGCGTACCGACCTGTTTCTGGTCAGCGCGCCCCAGCATGGGATTCCGCGCCTGGGCTACGTGCCGGACAGCACCTCGCACCCTGGCGCCTGGACGCTGTCTGTCCTGCCCCTGCCGGCGGACGTGGCGCAACGGCTCAGCCAGAGCACGAACGCCAGTTTGCCGGCCGGGCTGGCCAGCGGCGAACGCCCACCGACGCCCACGCATTGCGTACTGAACAGCGCTGCGCCGCCGCCAGGCGTTGAGCAGCGCCTGTATTTACCCGTACCGCCCTTCTATCCCGACGAAGTACGCGCCCGGCTCTGGCTACAGCGGAACGGGGGTTACCAGATGGCGCCATCCGTCACCTGCCCGCCTGAGGTGGTGCGGGAGGCGCGAGGAGAGGAAAGCGAAGGAGAAACCGGGCAGAACGGGCCAACCATCGGCACCTACCGCATCTCCTCGCCGCGACCCGGCGAACAGGTTAGCGGCGTTGTGCCCATACAAGGGACGGCGACATTCAACCCCTCTGGCGTCCGGTTTTACAAACTGGAAATCGGCCAGGGCGTCAACCCCACAGAGTGGACCACGCTGGGTGACACACATAGCCAACCGGTGAACAACAGCTTACTGGAGGAATTGCACGCCTACGCCCTACCGCCCGGCCCCTACGTCATTCGACTGGTTCTCGTCCAGAACGACGGCAACTTTCCCCCACCCCACGCAGTGCCAATTACGATTGTAGAGTAAGTAAATGGGTGAGTGACGCCGGCGGCACGCGGCCGATTCTCAATCGGCCGCCGTGGGCTGGCGACGGTTCTGTCGCGTCTCGGCCGGGACAGCGCCATCTTCCTCAACGGGCACGATCATCTCTACGATGACGCCTGCCTCACCTGGACGGTTGTACATGCGGCAGCGACCGCCAACGCCCCAGATGAGCGAGGCTACCATGGGCAGGCCCAACCCCATACCGGAAATCTCGCCCGTGAAGGCTTTCTCACCCTGATAATAAGGCGTCCAGACCTGCGCCAGCTGCTCCGGCGACAATGTCAGGCCGTTATCGCCGATCCAGATACCAACCTCACGCGACTTCATAAGGAACGCGAAGATCTGAACAGACGGCTCCCCTTCCGGGTGAAACTTCTTGGCGTTTTCCAGAACCTCCCACAAAATCGCCTCGACCGCCTCCTCTGAAAGCTTCAGGCGCACCGGTTCCAATTTGTTTGTGCCTGCTACATCAAGCGATTTGATGGCCATGTCATCGCCAATGCGCTTCACCACGCTCTCTAGCTGCATCACGTCAAAGCCGGTGCCCGGTTGCGCAAGATTTGGCGACTTTAGATATTTGAGTATGTCGTCCACCTCGGCCTGCAGGCGGCGCGCGCCTTCCAATGACCGGCGCGCGGCCTCGCCGCTCTTCTCCGCGCCCAGCTTCGTGGAATGCCGGGCCAGCAGTTCCAGGCTGTTCATCATCACCGCCAGCGGCGTGCGCAGCTTGTGGAAAATCATGGAGTGAAAGCGCCATACATCGCGTTGCAGCTCCATCTGCTCCGTCACATCACGCAGTGAAATAACCTGTTGCACGTCCACACCTGTTGGCAGGTTCAAATTGCGCACTCTTAGCCAGAATGGCTTCGAATGGGTTGATTCGGGGCGCACCAGGTAGCGGGGCGCATCGCCCACCGGTTTGTTGGGCCAGTTTTCCCAGGCCTGTTTGGGCTCGAAGTGGTAAAGCTTCTCCGCCAGCTCCATGAACGACACCTGGACGCGCTCCAGATCGTCTACCGCCAGATCCAGGAACAGGCGCGCCTGTGGGTTGGCGTATAGGATCTGACCCTCCTCGCCCAACATAAGGTAGCCGTCATTGGCCTGATCGAGGACCCACTCAAACTTGACGCGTTCGACAATCAGCCGCCGGTAGCGGTTCAGTCGCGTAATGTTTTGCACGCGAGTTCGCAATTCGACGGTGTCGAATGGCTTGAACACGAAGTCGTCTGCACCGGCCTCAATGCCCTCCATCCACGATTTGCGGTCGTTGAGTGCGGTGATCATCACAATGGGCACTTCGGCCAATACAGGATGCTCGCGAAGCCGGCGACAGACCTCAAAGCCATCCATGCCCGGCATCATGATATCGAGCAGGATAACATCGGGGATGATTTGCCCCGCTTTGCGCAACGCCTCCGGCCCGTCACTGGCAAAGACAAGCTCGTAATCCTCTTTCACCAGCAGCATGCCGATCGTCTCGCGCATGACTTTCTGATCATCTACAATGAGAATCGTGCTCTTATCGTTCATAAATGTCCCGCTTACCGGCACGGCAACGCCGAATTGCGACTGTTTAGCAGTATATCTGCTAATGGTCTGCCCCGCACATAGCCATTATAGCGCAAATATGGCGCATATCTTAGTGAATTTGGGTGAATCTGGTCCTGCGTTCCACCCCTATACATAGGCAAATAGTATGGTTCACCGGAAAAGGGGAGCCCCCGCCTGACCCGGGCAGCGCTTCAGACGCTCCTATGCCCCGGACTCGACACGCAGATCGCCGCTCCAGGCGTCCAGTTCAAAAGATAGCCCACCGGCTTCAAAGCGGCGTGTCTCGTCACTGGCGTTGAGCGCCACTGTGACGCTCTCCTCGCCGTCGTAGCGCCGGTAGGCATACGTGCCTGACGCGGCGTCCACGTGCAACGTCTCGCTGGAGCCAGACCACAGCACCGGGTGCTCGCGGCGAAAGTGAATGAGCCATCTGTAGTACCCGCGCAGGTCCCCGTCCTGTTCCTCGCCCCACAACATGGGTAGGCGCGCCTCTTCCATGATGTGCCCTCGTTCCCCCTGGACGATGTCACGT
The DNA here is from genome assembly GCA_048620455.1 of Chloroflexota bacterium. GTDB lineage: Bacteria > Chloroflexota > Anaerolineae > Promineifilales > Promineifilaceae > JAAYYY01. Next base: position 39,698 of record JBMCFH010000004.1, read on the forward strand.
TCCTGTGACAGGCCTACCTCCGTTCCATAGTAGACGATGGGAGAACCGGACAGCGTAAACTGGCACAGAGCAGCCAGTTTCAGCCGGCGCCGGTCATCCTCCGCCGCCCACAAAAAGCGGTTGAAGTCGTGATTATCAAGAAAGCTCGGCCGGCTGAAATCGGTAGGGAAGTATGCTTCGTGGGCCGTCAGAAAAGCGTCGAAGGCGGCGACATCCATCGCGCCGAAGGCAAACGTATTACGCAGCGCCTGCATCAGGAGAAAGTCCAGCGTGCCATCCAGAAGTCCAAGGTAGGAGAGTTGAACCGGCGGGGTTTCTACCACCTCGCCGAAGATCCAGGCCTCAGGTTTTGCCTTCTTGACCGTCGCGCGAAAGTCGGTCCAAAAATCGTGGCTGGGACCCAGTGCGTAATCCAGCCGGTAACCGTCAAAATCGATTTCTCGCAGCCAGAAATCGGCCGCACGCAGCATGTACTGGCGCGCCGGCCCGTGGTCCACGTTGACTTTGGGCAGGTCGCGCACGCCGAAAAAGGTGCGGTACTCCTCCGGCCAATCGAGCCAGTAGTACCAGTCGTAATAGGGGCTGTGCCGGTCTCGAATTGCCTCCTGGAAAGTGGGGTGGTTTCGGCCCCAGTGGTTGGCGACGAAATCGAGCAGCACGCGGATGCCTCGCGCGTGAGCTTGCTCTACCAGGTCGCGAATATCATCCAACGTGCCCAGACCCGGATCGACATCGAAGTAATCGGTGGCGTGATACCCGTGGTGCGTCTCATCAGGAAAGAAAGGATTGAGCCAGATGCAGTTGAAGCCCAGGGCAGCAACGTAATCGAGGCGTTCGGTGATGCCGCGCAGCGTGCCGCCATGAATGTCACTCAGCGTATCCGCCTGCCGCCAGGAGCGACCTTCTCCGGGATGAAAACGGTCCGGAAATATCTGGTAGATGATCGCTTCCCGGCTCCACGACGGAGGGTCATGGCGACCCACCAGATAGGAAAAGATCTGGCCGTCGTCCGCAGCCACTGGCTCGCCGCCTGTTGGGTGCGCGTGAATCACGTAGCGTACCACGGCGCCATCGCCATAGCTCGGCAGTGTGCCCTGCCACATCTGATAGTAGGCCCAGTTGATAAGGTCCCACTGCACCTGAGAGGGAACCATCTCGATGGTTGTCCGCTCTGGCTCCAGAACAGTACACACGACGCGATCTACACTGTGTGGCAAACCGACAGCGACGAATATCGTAGGCTGTTCATGGGGACCCGGGGCCTGGGGCTGCCGGCGGTACAGGTGCCGCACGCCGCTACAGCGCGCCTTGATTTGCGCCACGCGCTGTTCAGTCGTGGAAAGGGTGCCGAAGGGGAATTCTTTCATCAGAAGCCGAACAACCGATCTGTGCTAATGGCACACCGTGGCGGCTGTTGGGCGCTAAACATTACCCTTTCACCGCTCCCTGAGTCAGGCCGCCCACGATCTGATCCTGCAACAGCAGGTAGATGATTACAATCGGCAGGGCAGCCATAAGGCCGCCGGCGGCAAAGACGCCCCAGTTCTGTGAAAACTGCTGGGAGATGAAGATCCACAGGCCGACCATCACCGTCAGTTGCGAGTTGCTGGAAAGCAAAATGCGGGCGATGAGAAAGTCGCTATAAACGCCAACGAAGGTCAAAATGCCGACGACGACCAGAATTGGCCGTACCAGGGGAAAGATGAGCATCCAGAAGCTCTGCCAGTGCGAGGCGCCATCAACCATGGCCGATTCGTCGATATCCCGGGGGATGGAATCGAAGAACCCTTTCATCAGCCACACGTTGATCCCCATCACACCGCCCAGATAGACCAGAATCAGACCACCGTGGGAGTTGAGACCCAGAAACGGAATGTAGAAGCCAAGCTGCTGAATCAGCAGGAAGAGCGCCACCATGGTCAGCATGTTGGGGAACACCTGCACCAGGAACATACTGAGCAACAGGTTGCGCCGCTGGCGGAAACGGAAGCGCGAAAAAGCGTAGGCGCTGAGCGACGTAATCAGAACGGCGAGAACAGACGTCACCGTCGCAATATAGAAAGAGTTGAACAGCCAGCGAGGAAATGGAAAGCGCGGATCACCGCCCAACAGCACCTGGTAATTCTCAAAGGAGGCATTGGCCGGAATCAGCTGCTGGCTGGACAATGAGCCGCGCGGATTGACCGAGGCCGAAATGACCCACAGCACAGGGAACAGGGCAAAAGCGATAGCTATTGCCGCCACCACGTAGCGCAAGATCATGGCCAGGCGTTCCTGTCTCTTCAGCGATGGGGCACGATCCTGATCGAGACTGATCGGCTTAGACATTTTCTGATACCTCCTCCCACACACGCGTAAAGCGGAAGTTAAACAGCGTGACGATCACCAGGATGATGAAAATAATCACCGTAATAGCAGCGGCAAAAGCGTAATCGGCCCCGCGCCCGCCGGCAAAGGCCAGTCGATACGTATAGCTGATCAGAATATCGGAGTGGCCTGCCGGGGTGGGGGTGCCTGAAATCGGTGGGCCGCCCTGGTTAAAGAGATAAATGACGTTGAAGTTGTTGAAGTTAAACGTAAACGAGGAAATGAGGATGGGCCCCACGGAAACGAGCAAAAGGGGCAGCGTAATACTACGAAACCGTTGCCAGGCATTGGCGCCGTCGACGCGCGCCGCCTCATACATATCGTCCGGGATGGCCTGCAGCGCACCGCTGCAGATGAGCATCATATAGGGATATCCAAGCCAGAGGTTCACGATAATGATCGCCACTTTGACCCAGACGGGATCGGAGAGCCACGGCGGCGCCACGCCCAAGGTGTCGCCGAGGAGATTATTGATCACGCCCAGCCGCTCGTTCATCAGACCGCGCCACATCAAGACGCTGATCACGGAAGGAATGGTGTAGGGGATAATCAACAAAGAGCGTATCAGCTTGCGCCCGATCAGATCGGGCGTGTTAAAGACGAGCGCTACCAACAGACCCAGAGCAAATGTGGTCAGCACCGTCACGCCGGCGAAAACGAACGTCCAGATAAAGATACGGATCAGGGGACCGCTCAGCGCCGGGCTGGTGAAGAGACGCCGGAAATTGTCGACGCCGATCGTCACCTGATAGCCGGGGATCAACCTATCCCCTTCCTCAGACGTAAAGAAGCCGGTTTCTTCGTTTGCATAATAGGTAACGTCATTTTGCTGGTCGACGATGGCGTCCAACGCCTCGTCATAAACGTAGCGTTGTTCCAACGTCGCGGCCTCGCGCAGGCTGCGTATCTGAATGGTGCTGGGCGGCGCGCCGAAGCGCAGATTGCCCAGCTGCTCGATAATGGGCACCACTTCCCGCGTCTCCATGCGCCTGTAGCCTTCAACTGTCAGCGGCACGCCGTCCTCATCAAGCTCGCCGACGTCGGCCTCTGCGGCAGGCACCAGCGGTTCTTGCGCTCTCGCCACGAAGCTTTCCCCCACCTCATTCGTCAGCCACAGCAAATAATCCCCGTCTTCCGACTGATACCCCACCCAGTCAAAAGTGCGCCCCCCTTCGGGCAAGTACTGGTCCTGCAACAGACGCTCGATCGCCTGCTGCTTGGACAGAATATGCCCATCGCTGTAATTGGTAAAAGCGGTATACACGGTGAACAACACCGGATAGAGCGCCATAAGGATCATCAGCGCCAGGCCGGGCGCCATCCAGCGCAACGGATACAGCGGCTCGTACAGAAAAATGACGTTAATTAAGAGCGTCACCGCGCCCAGAATGGCGGCAAACAAATAGATACCATCCGCATACATCTGGTAAATTAACCAGATGCCGAAGGCATTGATCACAGCGAGAGCTACCAGTCTGAAAACGAGGCCAGAAACCGAACCGAAGAAGGAGGTTTCTCTAGTCGTGCCTGCTTCCATGGCCTTCCCTCCTTAGACTATAGACGGTGGGAAAACAGAGAGTCCGGTAAGGGCGCAGCGCCTGGGCGGGCGCCCTTACCGGTTCACTTCACGTTACTTTTCCTGGGTTAATTTCCGCTGGCTTCTTCGATAGCCGTACGGATCTGCTCCGCAGCGTTGCTAAACGCTTCCTCCGGTTCCGCTTCCTGGGTGATCACCAGTTGCTCGGCGTCCCCCCACGATGACCAGACGGCGGACATCTCGGGGATTGCCGGCATCGGCAAACCATTTTCACCAGCGGCAGCAAAGGCCGCGATGTCGGGATCCTCGATCGCATTGAAGACCGGTTCGTAAGCCACCGGACGATCGCCCGTCTCGAACAGCTGCTGCATCACATCCTCCGTCGCCACGAACTCGGTAAGGAAGACGTTGGCCAACAACTGCTGTTCGCTGAAGGAATTAATCATGAATCCCTGCACGCCTACAAACGGTCTGGCTTCCTCAGTTCCCGACGGAATGTTGGCGATGGCATAGGGCACGCCAGATTCGCGGATGCGCGACAGCGCCCACGGGCCCGTGATCATCATCGCTGCGTTGCCACTCTCAAACTCTTCGTGCATGATGTCGAAGTCAACGCCGGGAGGAATGTGTCCCGCTTCTGCCATCTCATCCAACCATTGGGCCGCGGCTATGGTGCCTTCACTATCGATACCCACGTCCGTTGGATCGTAGCCAGTGTCAGTCAGGCCAAAGACATAACCGCCGAAGGCAGTCATGATGGGGAAGAAGTGATACGGATCATTCTGCTGAATGATGTACCCGTTTTCCACCTCGCCAGCCTCTTCAAGCTCTGCGGCAATTTCGCGAACCTCCTCCCATGTCTCTGGCGCCTCCGGAACCAGTTCCGGATTGTAGACGAAGGCCACATTTTCGATGGCGTATGGCATGCAGTAAAGCTCGCCGTTGTAGCTACACCCTTCCAGAGCCACATCCAGGAAGTCACCTTCTATCTCGCCAAGGTCGACAGGGGCCAACAGGCCGTTGATTACCAGCTCGCCCAACCAGTCGTGAGCGCCGACGAACAGATCCGGTCCTTCACCCGCAGGGGCAACGATCTTCACCCGGTCACGGATGTCGCCAAAGCCCAGCTGGGAAACTTCAATACAAACACCGTACTCTTCGAGGAACGGACCAGCCAGATCAGCGATGAGCTGAGAGCGAGTCTCGTCGGCCCAGATGGTCAGCGTTTCCTCGTCAGGCGAACACTCGGTCAAGACGGGAACAGCAGTGGGCTCTTCGGTCGGTTCTTCAGCTGCTTCTTCTTCAGGTTCTTCGGCTTCCTCTTCTTCAGGCTCTTCAGCCTCTTCCTCGGCGGGCTCTTCAGCCTCTTCCTCGACAGGTTCCTCGGTCGGCTCCTCAGCGGGCTCCTCGGTCGGCTCCTCCATCGGTTCTTCGGTGGGTTCTTCCATTGGTTCTTCCACGGGTTCTTCCACCGGCGCCTCTGTCGGTTCTGCCGCAGCGGGTTCCTCTTCGGCTCCACCACAAGAAACGAGCACGAGCGCACTGGCGAGCAATAGCACCAGCAGCAAATACAACTTCTTCTTATTCATCATTCTCCTCACTTTCTCATCATCTTGAATAATCAGAAAACTGACTGGGGGTCTGACGATTCTGCCACTATCACCCCCTTTATAGCTCCCTCTTTCATCACAGCCGTTTGATTCAGATCGTGTTGTAAGTTTTGTTTCAAACCGGACAACCATTCAGTCAACTGTACCTGTTCAGACTTGCTAAAACAGGCATCAAAGCGTTGCTGATTGCGGACATGATGGGCTTCCAAAACTGCTTTGCGCTTCGTCTCACCGGCTCCCGTAAGAAAAAGGCGCACAGCCCGACCATCGGTTTCGTGGGGACGACGCCAGACCAGATCCTCGGCCTCCATGCCTTTGATCAGGCGTGTGATATTGCTTTTGTCGCAGAACATGAGATTGCTCAATTCGCTGACAGAAAGCCCCGGGTGCTCTCCAAGGTGAATGAGCGCGTAAAAGCGAGGAGGCGTCAGTTCATACTGCGCCATAAGACGGCGATCCCCATCGTCAAGCAATAAGAAAATCTCTTTGAAGAGATTGTAAAGCGCGTCAGCCTGCGCCATCAATGCACCTCCCATAGACAGGAAGTGAATTTCGTTGATGTCTCAACTATATCATGCAATTGAGCGCAATGTCAATAGAACCGCACCGCTTTTAGTCGAGTAGAATACCGGTAGGCTACGCAGTGGCTCGCCCACCCTTGTACTTTGCCATAGAATCGACCCCCTATGCGAACCGAACAGAAAAGTCAGGACCGGCAACTGGCGATCGGCGCTACGTGGAGTATGGTTATGGCAGCGCTGGTCGTATTTCTTTGCAGCGACATTTTCATGCTGGCCCTGACCCGCCTCCTTTACGAATGGCAATTTCCGAACTGGCTCTGGTTGGGACGCCCGGCAACGGCCCTCAGCCTGAGCGTCGTCGCGGCCTTTGTCGCCGCATTGTTGTGGTGGCGAGGTCCAGGCAGGGAACGACTCAGGACGGCGCTCATTTTTCCGCCCCTGCTGCTGAACCTACCCACCATTGTGCAACCAGACATCCCCCCTCTCCACAGCCGGCTGCTGTTCGCCGCGGGCCTCTGGCTCAGCGCGCTCTTTGCACATGGCCTGTGGGCCCGCCGTCGTCGCGCCTGGCACTATCTCATCTTTCTCACGCTCGCGCTTCTGCCCATCTACCTGTTGACCATGGGCCGCACTGTGGGTCGCGCGGATACGTTCGAGTTCCAGGTCGTCATCCCCCAACTGGGCATCGCACACCCGACCGGCTATCCGCTCTATCTGCTTCTGGGCAAACTCTTTACCTTTGTCCCCTTTGGCTCAGTGGCCTGGCGCGTCAATCTGGCCTCGGCCTTCTTTGCCCTGGCAGCCGCTGCTTTCCTCTTCTTGCTGGCGCGCCGTCTACTGCGCGACGATCTCGCTGCGCTGCTGGCAGCAGTGCTGATGGGACTGCTGCCCACCTTCTGGAGCCAGGCTATCGAAGCCGAAGTATACACCCTGCACGCTCTCATCGTCCTCGCCGCCCTCTACCTGATGGTGCGGCTGCTGGACGAAACCGATGCTACACGCTTGCGCACACAGCTCCTGCTACTCGCCTTCCTTCTGGGCCTGGGCCTGACCAATCACTTGACCACCATCATCCTGCTCCCCGCCGCCCTACTCACCGTGGCTCTCACCATCCGGCAATCTCCAATCTCCAATCTCCGATCTCTGATTCCCACCCTGCTCCTGGCCTTCCTCCTCCCCCTGCTCCTCTACGTCTACCTGCCGCTGCGCTGGGCCGCCGTCAACGGAGAGCCCATGGGCCTGGGTCGCTTCGTGGATTGGGTGATTGGCGGTCGCTTCCAGGGAGCGCTGAACCTGTGGGCCTGGCTTGAAGACCCATCGCGCTACGCCGTCGTGGGCCGGCTCCTGAGCGCCGAGTGGCAACCGGGCTGGCTACTCGGATTTTCGCTCGTGGGCCTCATCTATCTTCTCGCGCGCCGGCGTCGCGTGGCGGCAATCCTGCTTCTGACCGCCGCCGGTTACGCTTATTATGGCCTCAGCTACTACGTGCCCGACCTGTCGGTGTTCATTCTGCCCCTGCACCTCATTCTGGCCCTGCTCTGGGGCCTGGGAATTGGCGTCGCCACGAGCGCCCTGATTGCCCTTACCAATCGTGTGACGCGCAATGGCGACGTCTCAAAGCTGCTTCTCGCCGCCTGCCTCGCTGTACCCCTCAGCGCCGTAATCGTGCTCAGCGCCGCCCGGACCTGGCCCTCGCTGGACCGCTCGCAGGCCGACGGCGGCGGCGAATGGGCGCGCGGCGTGTTGCAGATGCCGCTGCCGCCCGGCGCGGCGATTCTGGCCGATAGCGAAAAGTTTCCGCCCCTCTACTATCTACAGCAGGCGGAAGGAGTGCGTCCCGACCTGGATATCATTGTCGCGCCCGACGAGGCAGCGTATCGCAGCGAGCTGGCAGGGCGACTGGCACAGGGACAGCAAGTGTACCTGGCGCGCTTTATTCCAGGCCTGGAAGGCCAGTACCATCTGCGGTCGCAGGGCCCACTGGTTCAGGTAGCCACGTCGCCGCTGGCGTCGCTTCCCGAGAGCAGTCGCCGCGAGCCAGTCTCCTTCGGCCCCCTGAAGCTTCTGGGCTACGAGCTGGCGCCCGTGGCAGCAGTGGATCGCAACGCCAGCGCCCTGACGCTCTACTGGCAGATAGAACAGGAGGTAGAGGAAGCGTTTTACGTTTACACGCGCTGGCGTGGCGAAGGCTACGTGGGCCGCCCAATCCCCGCCGCAGGACAACACCCTGCCGGCAACTACTATCCCACGGTGGCCTGGCAGCCGGGCGAAATCGTCCCCGATTACCATCTATTGCCGCGCCCCCTTGTCAACGAGTCACAAACGTTAACCGTAGAGGTAGCGCTTGGCGCGCCCTTCAGCAGACCGGAGGAACTATCCTGGCAGGCGGTGGCCCAGGTCCCTGTGGAGCCCGCAACAGAGCTGGGCTCAGGAACGCCGGCGCATCTGCAATTGGGCCCGGCGCTCATCGAGGCCACGCAGTTCCCCGGGCAGGTACGGCCGGGTTCAGAAGTCACACTGCTACTCTCCGGCTGCGGCAACGACTTTGAAGCTCTACAATTTGAGCTGGCGCCGGGGGAGATGCTGGATAGCGCTGTGACGCCTCTCGCAGAACTGGAGGCTCAGCCCGCGTGCCGGGACCGGCAGGTGCGCCGCTTCCAGATCGAAACGCCGCACGATCTGGACGCCGGGCGCTACGCGCTGCAAGGCAAGCACCCGGATGCGCAGGCCCGCTGCCGTTGGCTGGCTGCGCCGAGCGCTACCTGTTCGCTGGGATCCATCGACGTGCAGGGTGTCGCTCTCCCCGAAGGCGCCTCTAACTACGACGATATGATCGCGCTGCTGGAAGCAGATGTTGCAGAGGCGAACCTGCAAGCGGGCGGACAGTTTGCTGTCACGCTCACGTGGCAGGCGCTGGCGCCAATCGACGAGAACTACACCGTTTTTGTGCAGGTGGTTGACGCCCAGAATCAGATTGTCGGGCAGGTCGATAGCTGGCCATTGCAAGGCACCTATCCCACAAGCCAGTGGCGCGCCGGCGAGGTGATTGAAGACGGCTATCAGATTCAGCTACCGGCAGAGCTACCGCCGGGTCGCTACCGTCTGTTGATCGGCTGGTACCAATTAAGCACGCAACAGCGTCTACCGGTTCTGGATGAAAGCGGCGCCGCCATAGACGATAAAGTGGTGATCCCCGGACTGACAGTTCAGTAAGTGAGCATGCGCGTCAGGGTGAGTAAGGAGCGGTTCACCAGCTCCCCGGCCTTTTGCATTCGTTCCGGGCTGACGACCTGGGAGCGGTCCGCCTCGGCCCACTTCATAGCCAGGAATGGCGCTTTCTGTTGTAAGGGCTCGGTGCGGCGGTAAGGTACACTATAGACCGGCACGTCCAGGTCCTGCGCCTGCTGCGCAAAGAGATCGTGCAGCTTTTGATCTGATGCACTGTACAGCCAGAGCGCCTCCTCGCCAGAACCAAGATCGTCCAGCTCCAGTACCAGCGCAGGGCGCACCGGGTGCTGTGTGGACGCAGGTAAGAAGGTAAACGCCTCCGGATCGGACAACACCTGCTCCAGCTCTTGCCGCTCGCCCTGCCAGGCAACCAACAACAAGGAACGCCGCGGATCCACATTCTGCTCTTGCCACAGTCGCACCGTCTCCAACATCAGCGCGACGCCGGAGGCATCCCGCAGCTCCGCCCCGGGCGCCTCTGCCGTCTCTGTGGGCAAATCGTCCTCTGCACCGTAGCCACCTACCAGTACAATCAGCTCCGCCGACAATTGGGCATCATAACCTGGTACGAAGCCGAGGACACCCTCGATTTCACCGCCGTCCTGAGCTGCGTAGAAATAACTTTGGGATATCTGGCCCGGCGGCTTCCAGCCGCGCATAACTTCATACTCTCTATACTTTTCCTGAATGTAAGCGGAAGCCGCATCCGCCGTCTCGTTTCCCACGACCGTGACTTCTTCCTGACTGCGGCTCAGTTGCGAAATCTCCGCTACGTGTGTATAGGCACGTTCGCCGTCAAATTCCGCTGCCACGCGCGCAAAGGAAAGGCTCGGCCCCGTCATCTTGATAATAAACGAAGAAGCCACCATGAAGAGTACCAGGCCAAGCAGCGTGCGCCTTTGCAGCAAAATGGCTGTGTTGACCGTGGCCCGTTCCAGCAGCCGTCGAAGCCCCTCGCCCAACGCATTCATGCCCACGATTGCTACGAAAAAGGCCAGCGCCGGCCCCAGAACCAGGTGTGACGCCGAACGCATCGACGGCGCACCACTGGCCACAAGAGCGCCCCACTCGGCAACGTTGGCCAGATGGTAAGTGGGATCAAAGGGTCCCATCGAAAAGTAACTTCCCCCACCCACATAGACCTCCAGAAAGCCGAGTTCGGCAACAAGGATGAGTACAGCGCCCATTTCCAAGAACGAAAGGATCAACAACTGGGGCAGGAGATTCGGCAGCACGTGCCGCACCAGTATCTGGAGGTCGGTTCCACCCAACGCCTGGGCGCCTTCTACATAGGGCATGTTGCGAATAACCAGCAACTCTGCGCGCACGTACTGGGCCACCTCCGTCCAGCCCACGACTGCCAGCGCCACGACGAACACCACCGTTCCCTGATGAATACCCAGGGCGAAGATAATGATCATGGCGCTCAGCAACATGGGGATAGAGGCAACGACGCCGACGGCGTTCATCACCGCGCGGTCAACCCAGGAGCCGGCGCGCCAGCCGGCGGCAAGGCCCATGATCGTGCCCAGCACCAGCCGCGCCAGCGTGACGTAGCCGCCGACGACGAGAGTGACGCGCGCCCCATAAACAATGAGGCTGAGCATATCATTGCCCCAGGCATCGCTGCCCAGCGGATACTCTGCGGAAGGCGCAAAGGGAGGCGTCACCATCTTGTTCGTTTCCGTATCGAAGTGGGGCAACACCGACTGGGTCGTGATATAGGGATCGTGTGGCACCAGCAGAGGGCCAAACAGGACGGTTACCAGCAGAATCAGCGTCATCAGGGTGCCCAACATGAGGGCCGGATTGAAGATGACGTGCCGCCAGCTGATGTGATTATAACTGGGTAGCTCCAGCTCCTCGTCCGCTATTTCTGCGTCATCAGCCAGTGAAGGTAACCGGCTCACGTCGGCGCGAGGGTTGATAAGGTAGCGTAACGTTTTTTTGATGATGCTCATGTCTCGTCTCGAACGCGTGGATCAACAATTGAATAGACAATGTCCAGCAGCAAACCAATGAGCTGGATAGTCAACCCCAGGATCAGAGCAATGGAGACTACCAGGATAGGTATCTGGCCCTGAATCGCCTCCAGGATTTGCAGCCCCATGCCGGGCCAGGCGAAAATAAATTCCACCAACGGCAGTGTACTGAGCGAAAAGCGGAGGGAGACGCCAACGCCTGTAAGGAAAGGCACGGCAAAGTTGCGCAGGGCGTGGGTGAGCACGGTGCGCCCCATGGAAAGGCCCTTGGCGAATGCCGTGCGAATATAATCCTCCTCCATGATACGGCTCAGGGCCAGGTAGGACGTACGGGTGAGGTAGGCAACCGGGCGCGCGCCCAAAACCAGCAGCGGCAAAGCCAGGTGCTGAAAATCCCAGCCGTAGCCGCCCATGCTCACCAGACGGCTTCCGAACGTCCGCGTATACGTGATTCCTCCCTGTTGCAGGAGAATGGCAATGAGAAACGAGGGAGCGGAGACGCCGATGATCGTCGCCAGTAGCAGCATATACTGGGTCCCAGAACGACGCGCCAGCGCCGCAAGAGAACCGACCAGGAGGCCAACGACGCTGGCTGCTGCCAATGCCAGCAGCAGCAGCCCCATACTCCTCAGATATGTCTCTTGCAAAATCGTGACCACGGGCTGCGGCCCGCTAACCAGCTCCACCTCGCCCAGGTCGCCCTGCAGAAGATCTCCATAAAAGGCCAGCGAATCGTTCAGCGCCAGGCCGGCGTCCTCTCTCAAATGATAGCCAGGCTCTTCTCCACGCCAATTGTCCATCATGTGCATACCCAGAAAGCCGAAGTAGACCACGGCAACGGAAACCAGCACCATGGACAGAAGGCGTTGTGCGATAAATCGAACCATCTAACTCCTCAGTATGTGGGTGGGAATGAGAGCGCCGAACGGCGTCAGGCGCTATTGTAAAGGACATAGGCTCCATACCCGACGACCTGCCGTCTCGACCCCGCAGTATCCCCGGAATTGCGCAGGTCTACTGTCTGGGCCTGCCAGCCGCGCTGGCGGGCAACGTGTAGCAGGCCATTAATGGCATATTGTCCGCAGGCCTGATCCATTCTCAAATCTCGCAACGTCTCGATACGCCGGGAGGTTTCGGCGTCCAGGCGCCGCGCGCTCTCATATGATTGGTAATGGCTGAGGTCGGAGCTGATGACGAGCAGCGTTGTCTCGTCGTCCAGCAAACTCTGGATTACCTCGGCCACGTCAGCAGGATCGGCGACGCCTACAATAAGCGGCGCCAGCCGAAAGGAACTCAGCACCAGTTGCAGGAACGGCAGATGGACTTCCAGGCCATGTTCCGGCTCGTGGGCCTCATCATCATAATGCACCTGGGGCAAGCCGACCACACTCTCAAGCGCCTCGCGATCCAGGAGCACTTCGCCCAGCGGCGTGGCGAACGCGTCGGCGCTGCTGGCAGCCAGGCCCCGGACCGCCGCCCGGTGCGCCGGCCCCATCAACACCACGCGCTTCACCGCTTCCGCGCCGGCGGAGACCCGAGCATAAGCCGAGGCCGCAATCGGTCCAGAGTAAATATAACCGGCATGAGGGGCGATGATGGCGCGGGGCATGCTGTCGTCCCCGTGCGCATCACGCAGAAAGCCAAGCACCATCTGCCGCAATACGGCTGCCTCTGCCGGGTAGAATTGGCCGGCGACGGCCGGCCGGCGCACGTTCATTGCTATCTCCTCGGCCTGCTTCTCCGCTCCCATTTTAACAGAAGGTGGCGGGCCGTGTAAGGGAATTGCCGTATTCTCGCCAACTGCGCAGTGCACAAAATAAAGTCCCAAGGTGCACTGGGATCACCCGGGGACTTTATCGCCCGCAACACGGGCACTGAAACGGAGGAGGAATATATCTGTGGGAGGGGCTATCAGGGTCAGCCAGAGCGGTCACACACACGCTCGACGACGGAGCTACTGACATTGGCATTGGCGCTTGCGCGGTGGTTCAATGAACGGTTCCTGGACCAGGCTCGCGGTAGCAATAACGATCTCTCCAGAACGATTCTGCAGCCGCAAGCCCCAGTCGACCAGCCGCCTGCCCAGGTAGGCGAAGAGTCGCGCCCGCAGGCGCCGCTTTGGGCCTGGCGGCATCGTAGCCTGCAAAACATCTCTTGCACGACGGTGTGCTTCTGCCTGCGCCGCTTCCTGCTCGCGACGCTCCTTTTCCACCAGATAATCAAACCAGTAAGACATCGTTTGCTCCTTTTACTACGGGCCGCTTATCAACGGGTATTTGCCCGCCAAAGCCATTGGCATCTAACCGATTAAAAAGGACGCCACCGCATCGAGCGTGTCTTCAATCCTTTCCCGATTGAGACGGTAACATTTTGCGCCGGCGCAGCGTCGCTCGGACAGATAACCGGTAGCGCTCAACTGCTTGAGGTGGCGCGACGTCGCCGATTGGCTCAACTCTAGCTGCTCCATAATCACCTGCGAGCGCAGCTCACCTTCTTCGGCGATCAACTTGAGAATGCGCAAACGGGTGTCGTCAGCCAGGGCGCTCAGTCGAACCACGATCTCGGCGCGGCTTAAATCTGGCGCCTGGACGTCGGTCCCGGCCGGAAGGCGGGCGCCAAAGATCATACCGAACGTTTTGCCGCGCCAGAAGCTTCCTAGATAAGGCCCAACGTGGGCCGAGGGCACAAAGATGACGCGCTCGGCGCTTTGCAGAGGCTCAAGCCAATGATCATCTTCCAGGGTCTGACCGGTGACAAAGCGCGCCGCTTCCAACCGCTCCATCTTTCGCAGGTCCACGCGGTTAAACGCCTCTACAGCGCTACCCAGCATGGGCTGCACGCGCTTCCACTCCGGCTGTAAATATTTTTCCCACATCACCTGAAGGTGCGACAGAAGCACCTGCTTCATCTCCGGCGGATCCACAACCAGAGCATACGCCTGCCGTTCCAGGGCCTCGTCGACGTGGTCATCCTGAAAGCGCTCGTGCAAGAAAGCCAGATAAGCCTCTGGACTGGCCAATACGGCGTCCCTGTCGATCGGTAAGATCTCATCGCCCACCTTGTGGCAGAGATCCCCTTCACGAGGTGGGATACGGGCATAAAAATCCAGCAGGCGGGCGCGTAGTTGCTCGGCCGGAACGTTGCTCAACTCTTCCAGATATACTGCGAAGGAAGGCAAGGATTCCTGCGGTTGAAGGGCGAAATAAAAGCCAATCATAACCAGCCGGTGGCGCGCCGCCTCTTCCGCCGTCATCCTGGCGCGGGTCTGGTCAATCCATTGGTCCAGGCCAGAAATATTGTCCGCCTTGGCCAACAGCATCAGGCTGTGTATTAAGTTGTGCACCGGCTCCAGAGAAACCTGGACGGTGGCGTCGGCTCCGACGACTATGAGACTTTCCTCGGGTGCAGGCATTGATTGCTCTCCATCTTGGCCTATGCTGTAAACCGACTTACCCGGTTAAACGGGTAATCTACATATAAGCATAAACGGGTTTAACGGGTTTGTCAAGTAGTTGGGGAAAGCGTCTGTGAGGGTTAGCTGAGCAGCGTGACCAGATCCGCCGCGATTTCCGCGCCCCGCACGGTGAGGCGCGCCACAGTCGCCGGCAGGTGAAAGCGGCGTGGCCCGGCGCTGCCGGGGTTCACGTATAAAACGCCATTGCGATGCTCGATGTTCGGCCGGTGTGAATGACCGCTGAGGACGGCGTGAAACCCTTCGCCGGCAGGATCGATCTGCAACGAGTGCAAATCGTGCAACACGTAAAGCCGGCATTGGCCGATCTCCACCGTGCGCGTCAGGGGCAA
The DNA here is from genome assembly GCA_048620455.1 of Chloroflexota bacterium. Taxonomy (GTDB): domain Bacteria; phylum Chloroflexota; class Anaerolineae; order Promineifilales; family Promineifilaceae; genus JAAYYY01. The sequence goes on from JBMCFH010000004.1 coordinate 54,747, forward strand.
GGCCTGCGCCCAGGGACCGTAGTCTACGTTGCCGCGCACGACGAACGTCGGCGCCACGGCCTCAAGCTGTGGCACGATCTCCCCATCCCCCACGTCGCCCGTGTGGATAATGTAATCACTGCCCTCGATGGCCTCCAGCGCCTCGCGCCGCAACAAACCGTGCGTATCGCCGATGACGCCGACCGTATACATCTCCATGGTGTTTCTACCTCGCTACTGGAGCGGCAAAGGCGGCTGCCAGTAGGGACTTACTTCATCTACAGTTATATGCGTCACCCACTTCACCCAGGCAAATCCGCGACGCCGGGGCGCCACCAGGCGCAGCGGGAAGCCGTGCCCGTGGCTGAGGGGCTGCCCGGCAACCTCCGTCGCCAGCAGGAACTCCTGCGCTTCTCCCAGGCTGAAACGACGCCAGTAACCGGTCACGCTGTGCACGGTGACGCTTCGTGCATTCTGATCTACCCCGGCTCTGTCCAGCAATCGCCTCAGGGGGATCCCGCGCCACAGTTGCGTGCTGTACCAACCACCGGTGCAATCCAGAGTCGCCGGCAGCTCCTCCTCCGCTAACTCGCGCACCTGCTCGTAGGACAACTGCAGCGACTGGCGCACTGCGCCATGCAGCGCCAGCTGCCAATTATCTGCGTCAATTGGCTCCGGATCGTCGTTGATCCAGCTCACCCGCGGAAACCAACCGCCGTAGCTGCCGATTTCGTAGGAGCCGGTGAAGCGCCGCGCCAGCTGCAAGCGGCGCGCGAGCCACCAGAACGCCACTCCGCCGAGAGCCACGGCGCCCATGCGCAAAAAGGCGCGGCGATCGGTCGCGCCTGACACGCGCCAGATCCAGCGCATGCGCCAGGCGTGGAATGCCAGTAAGACGATCAGGGGCACCGCCAGATAGATGTGCAGCGATATCAGGCTGAAGCCAAAGGCGTACTCCAATCCGCCAAAGGTCCACAACACGCCCAGCAGGATGACCACAATCAGGAGCAACGCCAGAACCAGAAAAGCCAACCGCGCCGGATGCCAACGCTTGCCACGTTGCAGCACGCCCCACACGATGGCCCCCTTCCACAACAACAGCAAAAGAATGCCATAGGCCCCGATACCGTGCGCCCAGAGCAACCAGGCGCGCTCCATGCGCCCGTTGACCAGCCCCAGATAGCCGGTCACCAGCTGCAAGAGCAGCAAGAACAAGAGCGCGATATTGGCCCACGGAAAGCGCATAGTAACTCCTACCGCCAATTGTAAGACGATCCGCGAAAATGCTCCACGGCGTCCCATTCTACTCAGGCAGTGCTTAGCCTTGGCGTAGTACGGCGCCGGGGCTATTGCCGCGCCGGGTGTGGCTGGTAGAATATCTGTGGAGCATACTCATCACGCGCCAGTTATGATTGGGCCGCGCCCGGCTCCGGTGGCGCCTGACCGCAATCATCGTAAATTTCAGACGACCTGCAAGGACGCCTATGCCACACATCCTATTCGTCTGCACCGCCAACATCTGCCGCTCGCCCGTTGCCGAAGGGTTGCTACAACGTCACTTCGAAGAACAGGGCATGGATGCCTGGACCGTCTCCTCTGCAGGGACCTGGGCCGTTCAAGAACGGGGCGCCTCTCGTAACAGCATCGCGGTGCTCGCCGATAGGGGCATCGACATCGGCGCCCACCAGGCACGCATGGTTAACAGGGAAATGCTGGAGGAGGCCGACCTCGTCCTGTGCATGGAATCTGGTCATGCCGAGGCCCTGCGCGCCGAATTCTCGGAGATGGCTCACAAGATTTACATGCTGAGCCAGATGGCGGGGAAGCGGTACAGCATCGCCGATCCATACGGCGCGGAACTACCGGCCTATCAACGCATGTTGGACGAGGTAGAAACGTTGATCGAGCAGGGGCTTCCGCGCATCATAGAGTTGGCCGGCGAAAATGCGCGCCGCCGCTGGGGAACCAGGGGATCCGACGGGGGTTGACCGTTCCTGACAGGGCTGATAAAAAGAGCCCGGTCAATGCTCCTTACCAACCCAGGATGAACGGTTCCCACTCCTCATGACTTTCCAGGTGGCGACCAAAACGATAGTGGGCCGATGCGCTGGGCTCAAACGGTTGCCGCCGCAGTTGCATACCGGCCTGCTCCGGAGTGCGCCCCCCTTTGCGCCGGTTGCAGGGCGAACAGGCGGCGACAAGGTTGGTCCACGTATGTCTGCCACCCATGTGTCGGGGAACAACGTGATCGATGGTCAGGTGATGGCTCTTCCGCCCGCAATACTGGCAGGCGTACTCATCCCGCCGCAATACCTCCCGTTTGCTGAGAGAGACTCGCGGCCGGGGCCGTTTCACCATGTACTGCAATTTGATAATGGAGGGCAAATCAAATTCGTCCGAGGCGCTCCTGATCGTGCCCCGGCCATTCAGAACAATTTCCGCCTTGCCCGCCATTACCAGGGCCAATGCCCGTTTTGTGTTGCAGACATGGAGCGGTTCGAAGTTCACGTTTAGAATGAGCACAGGCTCATTCAACACTGTAATGCCCATGACGGGACGCAGTATAGCATGTGCCATTATGAACCGTCAAACGAGTAGAAATGGCTCGTACCAGAGCCAGAAGCTTGCGAATGAATCGCACAAACAGGTCTGGAGGGACACGATATGGATCGCTCGGAACTGACGACTTACCTCGACGAATACCTGCACATCAACGAGATCGACGACTATGGACCACAGGGGTTGCAGGTCGAAGCAAACAACGACAGCGTACAGCGTGTGGCTCTCTCTGTAGACACGGCGCCGCCCGTCATCGAAGCAGCCGCCGCCTGGGCTGCCGACATGTTATTGGTGCACCACGGCATCTTCTGGCGCTCTGTCGAGCCCATCGCCGGCCCGTTAGGGGAGCGCGTGCGCCTGTTACTTTCCAACGACATCCATCTTTACGCAGCACATCTACCGCTCGACGCTCACCCGGAAGTGGGCAATAATGCCATTCTGGCGCAAATATTGAATCTGGACGTGCAACGCTGGTGGGGAGAGCCAACGAACGTTCCCCTGGGCGTGCTGGGCTCCGTACCTGGCGGCACGCGCCTTTCCGACCTGGTGGGCGCCCTGGAAGACGAGCTGAATACAACGACGCGGGTCCTGGATCACGGGCCAGAACGAGTACAAAATGTGGCCATCATCTCCGGCGCTGCTGCACAGGAAGCAACCGAGGCTGCTGAATTGGGAGCCGATACGTTTATCACAGGTGAGACGTCGCACGCTAACTACTGGGACGCGCGCGACCTGGGCATCAATATCATTTATGCCGGTCACTACGCCACAGAGACGGTCGGCGTGCAAGCGCTTGGTCGCCATCTGGCAGACAGGTTTGGAGTTGAGGTAAAATTCTTTGATTTTCCCACTGAGATGTAGGGTCAGATAGAGGAGATTCTAATGAGCACCCATTCCACTACGAAAGACACCACCCAATGGATTGCCGAGGAAATTGAGCAATTAAAGGATGCCGGTCTTTACACCCACATCCGCACTATCGAGTCGCCGATGGATGCCTGGGTCACCATCAATGGCCAGCGCCTGCTCAATTTCTGCGCCAACAACTACCTGGGACTGGCCAACCATCCTCGCATGCGCCAGGCGGCAAAAGAGGCTATCGACCAGTACGGTATCGGGCCGGGCGCCGTGCGCACCATTGCCGGCACCATGTCGCTGCACACGGCGCTGGAGGAACGGCTGGCGGCCTTCAAACGGGCCGAAGCCTGTATCACCTTCCAGAGCGGGTTCAACGCCAATCTGGGCGCCATCCCCGCCCTCGTGGGCCGCGGCGATGTCATCTTCTCCGACGAGCTGAACCACGCCAGCATCATCGACGGTTGCCGCCTGAGCCGGGCAAAAGTGGTACGTTACGATCACAACGACGTGGACGACCTGCGTCGAAAAGTGGCGGAGACGACCGAGTATAACCGGCGCCTGATCATTACCGACGGCGTCTTCAGTATGGACGGCGACATCGCGCCCCTGGACAAGATCGCCGACGTCGCCGAGGAAGAAGGTATTCTGCTGATGGTTGACGACGCCCACGGCGAGGGCGTGCTCGGAGAAGGTGGGCGCGGTATCGTCGACCATTTCGGCCTGCACGGGCGCGTCGATATCGAGGTAGGCACCATGAGCAAGGCCTTCGGCGTAGTGGGCGGCATGGTCGCCGGCAAGCGCATCATCGTGGAGTGGCTCCGGCAGCGCGGACGCCCCTTCCTCTTTTCCAGCGCCATGACCGTGCCCGACGTAGCAGCCTGTCTGGAAGCGGTGGATATTCTGGAAGAATCCACCGACCTGGTTGACAAACTGTGGAGCAACGCCCAACTATTCCGCCGCGGCATGGATGAAATGGGCTTCGATACCGGACACAGCGAGACCCCCATCGTGCCCGTCATGCTCGGCGAGGCGCCTCTGGCTCAGGAGTTCAGCCGCCGCCTCTTTGATAGCGGCGTCTTCGCCATGGCCATCGGCTATCCCACGGTACCGCAGGGCAAGGCGCGCATCCGCGTTATGAACTCCGCCGCGCACAGCCCCAGCGACATTGAACAGGCGCTGGAGATATTCGGCGACGTGGGGCGCGAGCTTGGGGTGATTGGGTAGGGGTTTCGGGTTGGTAGAGACATCCGATTTTGGCGACCGTGGGTCGCTTGGAAAAATCGGATGTCTTCAGCGCGTTTCGCCTGAGGCCCAGGGCAGGCCCAGCCCCCGCGCCCGGCTCGTGTATGCTTCTATCTGCGAGGCGCAGAGCGGGTAGAAATCAGCCTCGGGCTGTTGCTGGTACTGCTTAAACCACTCAACCGTTGCCGCCAGCGCCTCGCGCCAGTCGTAGACCGGTCGCCAGCCCAGGCGGTTGGCCGCTTTGTCCCAATTGAGGCGGAGCACACCCGTTTCCTGGTGCGGTCGCACGTGCGGATTGTGACGCCAGGAACCACTCCCCCACAACGCAATGGCCTCCTCCACCAGTTGCCCGGCGGTCACGCCTTCCGGATCGTGCGGCGCAAAGTTCCACGCCTCGGCGAAGGTCTGTCCCTCCTGCAGGAGGTGCGTCGCCAGCCACAGGTAACCGCTCAACGACTCCAGGACGTGTTGCCAGGGGCGCACAGACAGCGGATTGCCGACCCACAGCGACTCCTGCGCCATCAGCGCGCGCATGCAATCCGGTAGCAGGCGGTCGTCGGTAAAATCGCCGCCGCCGATGACGTTCCCCGCTCGCGCTGTCGCTACTGCCGGCAGCCCTTCGCCGAAATAGCTGCGACGGAATGAGGCAACAGCCAGCTCGGCCATCGCTTTGCTGGCGCTGTACGGATCATGCCCGCCCAGACGGTCGTTTTCGCGGTAGCCCCACACCCACTCCCGGTTCTCGTATACTTTGTCGGTGGTCACGCAAACCACAGCACGTACCGAGTCACTGGCGCGCACCGCTTCCAGCAGGTTAACCGTGCCGCCCACGTTCGTATCGAACGTCTCTTTGGGATCCTCATACGCCGCCGGCACCAGCGGTTGCGCCGCAAGGTGGAATACTACCTGCGGCCGCTGGGCGTCGAACAGCCGTCGAAGCGCGTGATAGTCGCGCACGTCGCCCCGTTCGTCCGTCATCCGCGATGCGAGGCGGCTCAACTCAAAATTAGAGGGCGTTGTCGGTGGTTCCGGCAGGCTGAATCCGATGACGCGTGCGCCTAGCTCGCGTAACCAGACCGTAAGCCATGATCCCTTAAAACCGGTGTGGCCCGTAACCAGCACCGGGAGACCGCGAAAAATGTTGGCAAATGAGTCATTCATGGGGATCAGTTCCGGATTGCGTCAAAGGAAACAGCCGCTACTTGCCCTCTGCCAGGACGTCCAATATTTCGTCCCCATACTCCTTCAGACGCCAGGGGCCCACTTTCTGCACCTCCGCCAGCTCCTCCTTCGTCTGCGGATTAAGCCGGGCAATTTCCCACAGAGCATCGCGGCTGACGATCACGTCCGACTCCACACCGCGCGCCTGACCCCGTTCCTTGCGCCAGGCGTGCAACCGCTCGTAGCGTCCCACGACGTCTTCGGGCAGACGCGGCGGTTGCCTGGGGCGACGCGGCGCCTGCGTGTCGCGCGTCTCTCGCACAATGCGCAAAATCACATCGCCATAGCGGTTGATCTGCCCGCGAGACATACCGCGGACCTGCTGCAGCGCCTCTTTCTGCTGGGGCAGCTTCTGCGCCAGCTCCAGCAGGGTTTTGTCGTGAAGGATTTTGAAATGGGGCTGGTCGCGGCGGCGCGCTTCCTTGTCGCGATAGAGGTACAGCGCCTGTAACGCCGCCTTGCTGTGCGCCGGCAGGCGGTGCACGCCGTTGATGGACCAGAACCCGTCCGGGTCAAAGCTGTTATCGGGCAAAGTGACGCTGCTCTGCTCTTCGAAGATCTCCTGCGCCTCCACCATGCGGCCCGCCTTCTCCAACTCTTCGGCAAAGTGATCACGCAGCCCCAGCAGATAATGGGTATCCGCCTGCGCGTACGCCAGCTGCGCTCTGGATAGCGGGCGCTTGCACCAGTTGGCGCGCTGATAGCGTTTGTTCAGGGACACCTGATACACGTCTTCCAGGATGTTCGCCAGGCCAATTCGGTCGTAGCCCAGGATGCGCGCCGCCCACATGGTGTCGAACAGATTACGCAATTGCCAGCCGAACTCTCGCTTCATCAAAATCAGATCGTATTCAGCGGCGTGAAAGATCTTTTCCACACGCTCGTCTTCGATCAGGGCGCCAAATTCGCCCAGATCAAAATCGGCCAGGGGATCCACAATATAATCCTGGCCGGGCACGGATATCTGGATAAGGCAGACCTGTTCCTGGTAAGCGTACATGCTGTTGGCTTCCAGGTCCACAGCAATGCGCGGCTCATCCTGCAGGCGCTGCACACAGCGCGCCCATGCATTCGCGCTGCGGACGTGACGATGCGGCGGGAGATCGGGATTGTCAGTTCGTTTCTTTCTTCTTCCGTTGCTCATAGCATTGGCGGCGGCCAGGAAACGGTCACTGTATCCTGCCCCGCGACGTTGGTCATCTCCGGCGCACGATTGTATCAGCCACAGCCATAATCAGAAAATATACCCTTGGGACTCCCCCAGGAGATGCAGCTGGCCCAGGACTCGGCGGCTACGTCAAGCCCTGCCCGCGCCGAGTTGCAGGGCACCTTCACCGCCATCTGAGCTCGACCCGC